>DSDB01000614.1 GCA_011057845.1 Phycisphaerales bacterium
CGAGCAGGACTTGACGGCCGTCCTTGATAAGGAGCCGGACAACGCCCAGGCCTACTCCAGCCGGGGCGCCATGCGCGTCGAGCTGGGCAGATTCGATGCCGCCATAGCGGACCTGGACCGGGCCATAGGACTCGATTCGGCCAATACGACAAATTTCATCAACCGCGCCAAGGCGTATCGTGCCACCCAGCGATGCCCCGAGGCCATCGCCGACTGCAACGTCGTGCTCGCGGTTCGACCGGGGGCGGTGGAGGCCCTGCGGCAGCGTGGTCTGTGCTACGCGGAAGCCGGGCAATCCGAGAACGCCATCGTGGACCTCTCGTCGGTGCTTGCGGCCGCTTCCACGGATGTCGAGTGTCTGCTGGCCAGAGCCACAGCCTACCAACAGCAGGAACAGTACGCTCCGGCCATCGAGGACTACACCCGGACCATCGAAACATCGCCCTCACCCGAGGCGTATCTGGGACGGGCCGTTTGTTTTGGGGCCACGGCTCAGTATGCCCGGACCATTGAGGACTGTAATGCGGTCCTGGCCCAGCACGGCGATTCCATGGAAGCCTACCTCAATCGAGGACGCGCCCGTATGGCCCTGAAGCAGTATACCCCGGCATTGGCCGACTACACATGGATCATCGAGAAGCACCCCGATCATATCGAGTCCCGCGTCGCACGAGCTCATGCACTGGCGGCACTGGATAGAATCCAGGAGGCCACGGCCGATTGTAACGCGATTCTCGCCGGGGACCCCAACAACATCGAGGCCCTGGCCATGCGCGCCGACGCCTATGACATCGCCGGGGACTACGACAGCGCGATTGCCGATTACACCCGGATTCTTGAAATAGCCCCCGGCGATGCCCAGGCGTATGGCAAGCGGGCCATGTTGTATGTCAAGACCGAGCGGCCCGAAGAAGCGATGAAGGATCTTGACAAGGCCATCGCCGTCAACGACCGCTATGCCTTGGCCTATGCCAACCGCGGCAACCTGCTGCTGATGCAGGGCAAGTACGATGAGGCGATCACCGACTACAATCGCGCGCTCCGCATAGACCGCAGCAGCACGCAGGCATACGTCAATCGGGGCATCGCCAATGCGAGACTGGGGCGCTATGATCAGGCCGTCGAGGACTTCACCCAGGCCCTGCAACTGGAGCCGGAGGCCGTGGACCTCTACGTAAACCGCGCCGCGGCGCACAAGGCCCGAGGCGACTATAACGCCGCCGTTGCGGACTACAGCGAGGTCCTCAAGATCGCGCCGGACGATACGGAAGTCTATTACGCCCGCGGCAACATATACGCCCTTCAGGAGGCCTATGACAAGGCCATTGCCGATTTCGGCAAGACGCTGGAGTACGAGCCCAACAACATCGACGCCCTTATGAGCCGAGCCCTGGCGCACAGTTTGACGCAACACTATGGTGCCGCGGTGGCCGATTACTCCGCCGTGCTGTCGCAACAACCCTTGGCCGAGGCGTACTGGGGCCGGGCCGATGTGTATAAAGCCACGAACGATACGGCCAAGGCCATTGCGGATGTCGGGGAGGTGATTAGACTCCACCCGAATGAGCCGGTTGCGTATATGCGGCGGGCCCACATGCTCCGGGATACCGGTCAGTACGAGGCGCTGATTGCGGACTGCACAAAGGCCATTGAGTTGGATTCCGCTTTGCTTGAGGCCTACGAGATGCGGGCGGCTGCGTTGAGCCATGAGAAACGGTACAACGAGGCCATACTGGATTATGCCAAGATTCTCGAAGCCAGACCCGACGACCCCGTGACGCTGATCGAACGCGCTGCCGTTTACTCGGCCAAGGGCGAACACAACCGGGCCATTGCCGACTGCGACAATGTGCTGGGCAGGAACGCCGGCTCCACCCAGGCCTACCTGGTGCGCGGCGGATCGTACCTGGCCCTGGAGCGGTACGCGGAGGCCCTGGCGGATTTCAACCGGGTCATCGAAGCCGGAACGGCCACGGCGGAGGTCTATAAACAGCGGGCCCTGGCGTCCGTCAAGACGGGCAACTTTGATCTGGCCGTCCGCGATTACAACCAGGCACTGCAGTTGGCGCCCAATGACGGCAGCATCTTTTTGAATCGGGGTCTGGCGCGGGCCGCGGCCGGCGAGTATGACGCGGCTATCGCCGATTTCAACAAGGCCGGCGAGTATGCTCCCGGGGACGCCAGAGTCTACTATAATCGGGGTACGGCCTATCTGTTTAAGTCCCGCAACGATCTGGCCATCCGGGATTTCGACAAGGCCATCGAGTTGAATCCCAAGGACGCCGAGTCGTACAGCAACCGCGGCTTGACCTACGCCCGGCTCGATCGCCACGACCTGGCCATCAAAGACTACACGCGAGTTATCGAACTGAGCCCCCAGGACCCCATCGCCTACAACAACCGCGCGATCTCCTACTATAGTCTCCAGCAGTACGATCAGGCCTGGGCCGATGTCAAGAAGGCCGAGAGCCTCGGCCGCGTGCATCCCGGCCTGCTCAAGGCGCTTCAGAAAGCCACCGGCCGGACGCAGTAGGCCGTTCTGCTGTCTCTCCGAGGTCCCCATCGAGCAAGACGCCGGCACGAGGCAACCTAACGCCCGCCGTCTGTGGCGAGAATGTCGCGCGACCATTCGAACCCCTGCGAGTGGCCCGCCGTTCCTGAACAAATGCGCTGAGGGAGTTTTCCTGCGACAACGTGCTCGCAACGCAGGCATTATGGGCTCGTCCCATAAAAATTAAAGCTCACCACGGTTTCAAGCCGATGCATGGGTAATTCTGTCACGGCGTCAAGCCGGAGGACGATTACCGGACTGGAAAAGATCGTATGGTGGCAAAGCGAATCGTTGCCGTAAGCACGGACCCCGATACCCAGCGGTGTATCGGCCGCGCGTGCAATGAGTTGCTCGTCGCCGATGATCTCTCCGAAGGCCTCGATATTATCGGAACCGCATGTCCCGACTTGGTCGTCCTGGGTGGGAAGCACACGCCGACAGATGTGCGTGCATTGGTCGAGGGCATTGCACAGCGGGGCCTGAACATCCCCGTGGCCGTCGCGCACCATGAGAACCCCAATGCGGCGTCCGACACTTATATCGCGGCTGGAGCCTGGAATTGCCTCCCGGGAGCCGTCCTGGCCGAGTATCTACAGTCGGCGCGCAAAGACCCGCCCGCACCGATGCTGTCGCAGCCCATCCTGGATGGCATATCGCCTCATATCCATGACTCTGACAAACAATACTACGTCGATGCCTGTGCCGCCGTCGTAAACATGGTGGGAGTCAGCGAATCCATGATAGACACGGTGCGGCTGATCACACTGGTCGCGGAGAGCCGGTGCGACCCGATCCTGATCGTAGGCGAGACAGGCACGGGCAAGGAACTGGCCGCCAGGGCGGTGCATCACCTGCGGCATCCTGCGGCTCCGTTCGTAGCCATCAACTGCGCCGCATTGACGGCAAGTTTGCTGGAAAGCGAACTGTTTGGACATGTCAAAGGGTCCTTCACCGGCGCCGACCGCGACAAGACCGGCCTGCTCGAACTGGCCGGTGACGGCAGCGTGTTCCTCGACGAGATCAGTGAAATGCCGCTCGATCTCCAGGCCAAACTCCTGCGCGTGCTGCAGGAGCGCGTGTTCCGAAAGGTCGGCGGGGTGGAAGGTATCGCGTGTCGCGCCACGATCATGGCGTCCAGCAACCGCAACCTGCTACAGGAATCGCTTGAAAACCGTTTTCGCCGAGATCTGTACTACCGCCTGAGCGTATGCCCGATAACCATGCCGTCCCTCAGCGATCCGACACGCCGCCGGGATATCGGGCTGCTGGCGGAGTATTTCCTGCGGACATCAACGATCCACCCGGGCAAGAGCAGCCGTATAAAATGCCTTACGAGACTGGCGGTCGAGGCCCTGGAGCGTCACTCATGGCCCGGAAACGTGAGGGAGCTGCGCAATGTCATCGAGCGCGCCATCCTCCACGAAACCACCGACAAGATCGGCCTCAGCAGCATTGAGGGCCATCTGGCCGAGTATGCCGCACTGTCCGCGGATGGGCCGGGCCTGCCAATTAGGGACTTCTCACTGGCCAAGGCCGAACGGGAGCTTATCGGACGCGCGCTTCAGCAAACCGAAGGCCAGAAAAGCCGTGCCGCGGCCCTGCTGGGAATCAGCCGGGCCACGCTATATGACAAACTGCGGCTCTACGGTCTCGGACAATACAAAGGTGGCGGCCCAGCAGGCCAGAGCAACGCAGACCCATTGGATGCCGCCGAACGCATCGGCGCTTCCGCCTGACCCCGCCTTTCGGCCCCTTTTACCCACACAACACCCACAGACAGGACCCTGCCCGGCATCAGACTTTAGCGAAAATCACAAAATTTCGAGAAAAGTGTAAAGTTCCCGATGGTTCGAGCGAAAACAGGGATAGTTGGACAGCACACTGAAGACGCAAGCCATGACCGATAAAATCGATACCAATCAAATACGCGGCATCGTCGAGCAGGCGACCTATGAACACCCCGGTTGCCCGAAGGTGCCCGCAGTCGAACGAACGGATGCGTCATTGGACGTGGCGTATGCCGGTTTGATTGAGAAGGCAAGGGAAGCGGCCGAGACGGATGCCGCGGCCGTCCTCCGTGCCCGCCAATTACTCGCTACCGGCGGACTGGTCAGCCCCGAAAACGCCCTCGAAGCCGCCCGCAACATGATAAGACTGGGAATCTAAGAGCGACAGGAAAACAAACGACCCAGGCCGGCCAGGGAAGGTCGAGACCAAGCCTCAATGGACTGCGAAAATCGGCGAGCAGTTGCGGCGTGACCCGCCGCGATGCGTCGCCGTTTTTCTATGCGGCCGGCCAAAGCCGTCATGCCCGTATGTCCACCTGGGGCAGGCCGCCGGATTGCCCGAGTCGCTCGCGGACTCGCGCACAGGCTGTATAGATCACGGGTCCGGACTCGTCGGAAACGGCAAAGCGCCCGGCATTGAGATCGCAGCGCGGGTCATCGTACTCAAACCTGCGACCGATACGCGGAGGATCGGCGAGCCTGTTGATGGGAACCGAATGGACGACCGTGCATGGGATTCTCTTGACCATGATATCACCCCCAATCGCCATTATAATAGCAGATTGGGGCGGTCACGAGAAGTGGAATCCCGCTCTCCCGACGAGTCTGGAGGTCCTTTCCCCCATGAACAGCATGTCCGTCGCGGCAAAGCGAGGATTATGGGAACCTCGGGACGACACCTGCTTGCGCAGTCGAAAGAAAAAACGCCTCACCCCGCCGAGTATGGGCAGTGATTCGCAGCAGTTGACTCTTATCTCTGTACGGGTTTTGGCGCCGCCGCTTGGACTGGGGTGTTGGGATCAACGGGCGCGGGTTTCTCCGGGGGAATACCCAGGACCTGCTCGATGCGGGCAAAGCGTCTGGCCAGATCGACAAGAGCCCCGTCGATGGAATCCAGACGCTGCGCGATGGCCCGGATGTCCGTGTTAACCGTCAGGAGCGTCTTCTCGTTGAGATCCATGTAACGCTGCATCAGGTTCTCATAGGCGTCAATGGCCCGTGCCGCGTCCGTCCGATAAGCGGGCACCGTCACCTCCGGCCGTACCTCGTAAACCGTCCGGTTTCGCCCCTCGCCGGTTCGCGGCAGCAACACGAGCACAAGACACAACAGAATCAGGGCAATACACACAACCTGGTATCTGCGGCTATTCATGAATTCATCTCCTAACCGACAACGGTGTTACCACATGTATATCGGCAAATTCCAGGTGGCGCTACGGAGTTTGCTCCATCAGGACAGGTCCTTACGTGCAGGCGTCTGCCGGGCGCCGCACCGTATTCGCTCAGAGCCGCATGTGTCGGTGCCCCGCACACCACTGCCGCCAGATATGCCGATAGGCCCCTTCCACCTGCCTGGCGAAGGCCCGCGCATGGCAGAGGCCGGACACCGCGATGCGCGCCCGCATGGATGACCTGATGCGGGCCAGGGCATCGATGTTCTGTGCAAGCGAGACAGCCTTGGCAATGTACTCCCGTGGCGTGGCGGCGGCGAAGAACTCCAGTTTCAGTCGCGTCAGGATACTCAGGCCCACCCGCGACAGATGATGATCGACGCCGCTAAGTGTAATGACCGGCACGCCCATCCAGAGCGCCTCGCAGGTCGTCGTCGTTCCATTATAGGGGTATGTGTCCAGGGCAATGTCCACCTGATTGTAGGACGCAAGATGGTCCACCGGCGACCTCCAGCCGACGATACGAATCCGGTCCGCCGACAGTCCCTGTTGGATAAACGGTTCGGCGAAATACTCGCGAACGGAAGGTTCATCCCCACCCTTGATCTTCAGCAGCAGGGATGACCCCGGCACATTGGCCAGAATCGCGGACCAGAGTTCGACCGTTCGCCGATTGATCTTGGCGCTGTTGTTAAACGACCCGAACGTGATTCGGCCGGTCGCCGCCGCCGACAGCGGCCCGACATCGGGGGCAAAGTCAGGCGGTCGGTAGCACAGAAAGCCGTCCGGGAGCATCAACAGCTGTTCGGTATAGTGGCACTGGAACCGCAGCAGGTCCGCCACCGGATCCGTCAGACGGTAGTCGATGGCCCTCATGCCGGTCGTGTCCGGATAGCCAAGGTAGGTCACCTGGATAGGGGCGGACCTGCGGGCCATGACAAGGAGCCGGTTGTCGCCGACATGACCGGCGAGGTCGACAAGGATATCGATCTGGTCGTCCTCAATGAGCCTTGCCGCGGCCGAGTCGTCGAGCCCGTAGATACTGCGATACCGGCAGAACTTGTCTTTGAGCCGATCGGTCACTTCATCCGGGCACTCGACGTTGGCGTAGCCGAATGTCTCAACCGCCTGCAAGTCGTGCCCATCCAGCAGCGACTCGAAGAAATAGGCCACGGAGTTTCGGCGAAAATCGGGCGATAGGTAGCCCACGCGGAGCCTGCGGTCCGGATCCGGATCGTTGGGGTGGTCGGTCCTGACGGGTATTGTGGATGTGTGCCGCCTCGCCCATTCCAAGTGCTCGGTAAACAGCGGTTCCGGGGTGATGTCCGCCTGCTGGTGGAGTCGAAACAGCAGATTCGAGTGTGCGGCGGGGTGATTCGGCATCCTCTGGACGGCCGTGCGTAGCAGCAAGATTCCTTCATCGGTGCGTCCGGCCTCAAGCAGGGCCCGGGCCAGATTGGCCTGCAGCTCCGGGCTGTCCGGGCACAGATCGAGGGCCCGTCGCTGATATTCAATGCCTTCGAGAATCCGTCCGGTGTACTGACATATGGAACCGAGTGTGTTGTAGACGGCGGCGTCCGAGTGGTGCTCCAGAACCTGCCGACAACACCATTCGGCCTGTTCGAACGAACCTATGGACCGTAATGCCGTGATGACGCGGTGGATCAGCGGGCTCTGCCCTGGATCAGCGGCGAGGATCGGTCCCACCATAGCCAGGCAGGACCCGGACAGAAGCGCCGCCGCGGTCCCCATATCCCGGCGTTCGGCGGCTTCGCAGCCGCGGGCCAAGTCCAGACATGCAGCCGGGATGTCCAGCACCGTCGAACTCATAGGGGAGGAATACGCGACAGACAATCCGTCGGAAATGGAGGTGAGCCACTGCAAATAGGCTTGCCTGGAACAATTCGAATATCCATCTTCGAGTATATCGGCCACACAAAGCTCGGGCCGTTAATGCGGTTCCAACCCGCCCGGGAGCATCTTCATCGGGCCGGTTGTCCTGCACACGAGGCTCTCAGTCCGCGATGGCCCGCCAACCCTGGTTCAACTCCTCCAAAAGCGCTATGACTTCGCGAACCATCTTCGCATCCGCTTTCGTGTTCGCCTGTCCAAGGTGTGTACCCATAAAGACATAGAGCTTGCGGAGGTTCTCCGATATCTCCCCGCCGGCCTCCATGTCGAGACTCATGTTGAGTTCGTCGACGATATCCAAAGCCTTGTTGATGTAGTGGCCCTTGCCGGCGTAGTCATTTTCCTCGATGGCCTTTGCGGCCAGTTTCAGGAACTTGATGGCGCCGTCGTAGAGCATCACAATGATCCGTCCTCTGCTCTGTGTCGTAACGGCGGCCTGTCGGTATGCTGCGACTGCGTCCATACAGATACTCCACGAAAGACCCGCAGGCCCGCCCCGATGGTTCGATGATACAGCGAACCGCAGGATCGTCCCCGCGGGGGAAAACCAACAGAAGGGGAGATGACGGCCGCATCTTCGGGCGTCATCTCCCCTTTGATAGCATCAGGAACTCGCTGAGCGAGTCATCGCCCGTTGCTTCTTAGAGCAGATTCAGCGCCATCTGCGGCATCGTGTTGGCCTGCGACAACATCGCGATGCCGGCCTGGGCGAGCACCTGGCTCCTCGTGACCTGGGCCATTTCGCTGGCGACGTCCACATCCGAGACACGCGACTCGGCGGACATCAGGTTCTCGGCCTGGATGTTGAGAACGTTGATCGTGCCTTCGAGCCGGTTCATCTTGTAGCCGAACTTGGCCCGTGCCGTGTCCTTGTTGGAGATGGCCGTGTCGAGGTTTGTCAGAGCCACCTTGGCGCTGGCCTCCGTCGAGATCGCCAGACCGGTGATCGCCAGACCTCCCGAGGCACTGGTCAAATTGCTGCCGGTGATGTCAATCTTGTCCGAGGTCAACTCGCCGAAATGGATGGACCGGGTGGTGCTGTTGTCCAACATGCTGATGCCGTTGAACTTGGTGGCCGAAGCGATGCGGTCGATCTCCAGCCTCATTTCGTCGAACTCCTGGTGCATGATCCACCGCTGCCCCGAGGAGTACGAACCCGTCGCGGCCTGTTCGGCCAATGACTGCATACGAATCAGGGCGTCGTCGATGGTCGCCATCGCCCCTTCCATCGTCTGCAACATGCTGATTCCGTCGCGGGCGTTCCGCGCGCCCTGCTTGATGACGGCAATGTCGGCCCGCATCAACTCGCGAACGGCCAAACCAGCGGCGTCATCGCGGGCACTATTGATGCGGAGGCCCGAAGACAGCTTCTCAACTGACTTGCTCAATGCCTCGTACGCGTCGCCGACGTGGCGAGCCGCGTTGACCGACATCAAGTTGCTCTTGATTGCTAACATGTCAAGACTCCTTAAGAAAACAAACGTTCACTTTCTTGCGGCCTGTCAAGTCCGAAGATTTCCACTGTATGCACACAACTGCCGATCTCCGCGCAGCGTGCGTTCAATGCTCATTTTCGATGGCAAAAACTAAAACTTGAGGCACCAACACGGCCTCGCGCCTCCCCTTGTCGCGCCGGCCCTGTAAAACGCGGAGTGGAAATACTGGTATCGCTGATTCCCATGAAGCAAGACGCCAAAGATTTTTTCTATTTTACCTGAATTACCCATATCCCCAATCTTTGCCCGAAACTGCTCAGCCAATAGCCGGCAGGGAATCATCTTTGCGGAATTGCCGATAATACCCCAGCTTGAGTAAGGCCCAAGAGGGATCCGAGCCGATAGCTTAGGGTATGGACAGACGAACGTCCGAGAAAACACTGCTCGTTTTCAACTGCCACGAGGCATGGGTCTACCAGCTCGGCACACTCGGCCTGCCATTGGACATCGTGGTCGGTCTGGACGGTCGGCATACCGAAGGGTGGGACCTCCAGATGCGGCCGCTCCCAACCAACGCCAGACTCATCCGCCTTGACGACGCCCTTGCTCACCCCAACCCCTACTACTATTGTATTATCACACACAACGTCGCGGACCTGATGCAGATCAAGCACCGGTCGGAGCCGCGCCTTCTGGTTATTCACTCCACGATTGAGGGCCGGCGTCTGGAAGAACGGTCCCAGGTCGAACCGGAACGGATGCGGCAGACCCTTCGGACCTATCTGACCCTCGTGGGTGGCCATGCCGTGGCGGTTTCGGCACTGAAGGGGCGGAGCTGGGGTTTCACGGAGGATATCGCACCGTTCTGTGCCGATCTTCGGGACTACCGGTCATATACAGGCGACTGGCCTTGCGGCCTGCGGATATGCAATTTTATCTCAAGCCGTCGTAATATTTTGATGTGGGACTTCCACGAACAGGCATTCGCGGGACTGCCCGTCAAGCTGGTGGGCCACAATCCGGACTTGCCGGGCGTCCGGGCCACCGAGGACTGGGAGCAGTTGAAGGCGTACCTGCAATCCCACAGGTTTTACATTCATACCGCCGATCCCAGCCTGGAGGACGGCTATAATATGGCGACCATGGAGGCCATGGCCGCTGGCATGCCCATCCTTGGTAACAAGCATCCCAGTTCCCCCGTCGAGCACGGGGTCAGCGGCTTCTTGAGCGACGATCCCCAAGAGCTGAACGCTTACGCACGGACCCTCCTTGAAGATCGAGACCTTGCCGTGCGGATGGGACAGGCGGCGCAGTCCTGTGCCCGGCGTCAATTCAGCGTCGAGGGCTTTCGACAGAAGTTCCTGCGATCCATCGAGGTGGCACGGGCTAAGTCCTCCACCTGCACAGCCCCCGCGACCATGCCTCTATGAGAGTATCGGAACGGACCCTCGCCGATCCCAAGCGAACGCCGCCGCGTAGTGAGCCAACTCGACGGCCACATGTTCAAACACGTTCGCCCAGTCACCCAGCCGCTGTTGTCCGGGGCTGGCCGCCAGCCATCTGCACAAGTGCCTCGCCAACCTGCTCGAACACATCCGACCAGTCGTAAGGCTGCCTCTGGCAAAAGAGCCGGACGGTGGGATACCACGGGCTGTCCGGGCGATCCAGCATCCATTGCCAGGCCGGTTCGGCGCAGGTGAGCCCCCAGGCCGGCCGGCCCATCGCCCCGGCCAAGTGCAACACGCATGTGTCCACACCGATCAGCAGGTCCAGATTGGCGATCAGCGCCAGTCCGTGAAGAGCCGATACCTCTTGTGGGTGTACCGACAGGATATGCCTATACAGGTGTTCAGCATCATCCAGACGGCCTCTGCGGTGGTATCGAAACGCCACATTCAGAGTCGACACGCAGCGAACATCGATATTTGTCTTTGGAGCGGACTGCAATGGGGCAAGCTCCCGGCTCTACCTTTCAGATGAGCATGTTGATGGAGTTCTCTCCGTCGCTGGAGATTCGCTGCACATCGCTACGACCCTGTGCATGATAGGCACGCATTCGCGGAGGCACTGGATTATCCCGTCCCGCATACGCCGAACCCTCTTGCTGGGTCTGCTGACGGTGTGAGAAGTCCTGCTGGGCCTGGGTCTGTGCGGACTGTGGGTCGCGTGGATTCTGGTGCTGATCCGGCGGGGCGGCCAAGTCGATCCGGCGGATCTGCACGCCGGCCTCTTGCAGGTTGCGCAGGATTTCCGGTAATGCCTGCTGGATTTCCGCTCGTGTCTGGGCCTTGGCAACCTCAACGAGTGCGGTTATCTGGCCCGCGTTCTCTTCGAATCTCACGGTCACGCGGCCCAGTTCCGGTGGATTCAGGCGAATTGTGACCTGGCTGCGCCCCTCGTCAACGGAACTCTGAATAGACTGGCGAATCTGCCCGGCCGGGTCGTTCGCCGCATCGCTGGAGGGCGTATCCGACGGGCGTTGAGACGAGACGCTTGCTCGGCTGACGCCCTCGGGGGTGTTTGGGACGGACTCAGACCCTGGAATCGCGAACGCATCGGATTGCTGAGCTAGTCTGCCCCCGCCGTCGCCACGCCCACCGGCATCGGGTTCGTTTTGCGCAGCGGCTTGTGTGGCCTGCATCATCGCCGGCTTCTGGGCTCCTGCAGGTGCGTCCTGTTGCTGCGCAGGCGTCTGTTTCTGTGCTGTCGCGGGCTTGTCCGCATCCGAGGCCGTTTCAGGGCGTTTCTCAGGATCAACCGTCGGCGTATGCCTATCGGGGCTCATTTGGGGCGTTTGGGCAACGGGACTGTTCTGGGGCTTTGCCGGGCTGTCCGACAGCGGCGTTTGTGAAGCGATGGAAGGTTTTGCTTGTGTGTGTTCGTCGGCCGCGTTGGGAGCGGGTTTGCCCTTGAGAGACTTGGCCGCTGCCGGCATCTGGCCGGCTTGGGCGTCGGTCGCGAGCATGGCCCGACCGGCTCGCTCTGGGCGTAGTGCCTGTTCGGGCATGTTCGGCGGGGCGGGCCCCGCAGACGCAGCCGGTGTAACGACAGCCCTTGTACCGGGTTCGGTTCCGTGGATGGCTTTGGCGGCCTTCTCAGGCACGCCCGCCGGGGTGGCGTCTCCCGTGTCGTTCGCGGGCAACGACTTCGCTTCCCCAGCCAACCCAAGTGTTTGCCCCTTGGGTAAAACGCCAGCCTTTGGGGCAATCGCGCCTGGGCCAAGGCTTCTGTCTGCAATACCTGTGGGCCGTAGAGCCGCCACGAACGAGTCGATGGTTTGGCCCAAGGCGGCGGTAGTCTTATCCGGCCTTCTGACGCTGGTTTCGGACCAAGCCACCGGCTTGCCGGTCGTGGACCCAGCCTCGGACCCTGCTTTGTCGGATCGCTTGGCCAGAGGCTCGCCGGCCGCCACGGCCACACGAGGGCCTACGCCGCCCGAATTTGGCTGAGGCACCTCGAATCCTGGACACCGGCCGTCGGGTGGTCGCGGTTTGGAGCCACGGCTAGGCACCGCACCGGGATAGTCGGCCTCAGGCCGTGCAGTCTGGGGCCTCCGCTGGACCACCATCTCGGCCACGCCGGCTATCCGAGGCATACCGATAGCGGACAGAGTATCACTCATATACTCGAATCCTGTGCAACCGCCATTCCAAGGTATCCCCGCCCACGAAACATTACGTAAAATGCTTTCATGTAAGGACTTACATCTTTACAGTCAACTCATATTCGTCCGGCGCATCCGGCGGCCGTTACGAGACGGCGAGATGTTCCGCCAGCAGAGGCAGGAATTTCCGGCTACGTGTCTTGAGGGCCCTCCGACGGTGGCCTGTAGGAATACCGTCGGGCTGTATAGAATCCCGACGCCGCAGGCCAGGGCAGGTCCGGCCGTCCGGGTGCGGAAACGGCCATTGCACGCCACAGGACAGGTTTCTAATCCGCCGACAGGGCGAGATGGTTGGTTGGCACGGTTCTTGCAGCCACCGGACGGGTGGTGAAGGTTTGTTGAACTGGCACGGACAGCTATATGAGCAAGACAGACGTCGTATTTGATCTGATCACGGCCGGGTTGCGGGCGGAGGGACTCCGCCAGAAGGCCATCGCCAACAACATCGCAAACCTTGAGACGCCCGGGTACCGCCGGATTGACGTCCGGTTCGAGGAACTGGTGGCCAAGGCGATACAGGCGGGCGATGAGGCGGAGATCGACGAACTGGAGCCGCAGGTCTACCAGCCGATGGTCACCCGGGTCGCGTCGAACGGCAACGACGTGAGTCTGGAACATGAGGTAGGCCAGATGGTGCAGAACACCCTGCGTCACAGCGCCTTGGTGAAGTTGCTGAACAAGAGACTCCAACAGATAGCCCTGGCTATGCAGGTGCAATAGCCATTCAAGGCCCGGACACGTCATGGGAACGCATTCGATAGGACCAATTGACATCGCGGTATCGGGCCTCAAGGCCCAGGGCCAGAACATACGGCTGATCACCTCGAACGTGGCCAACTCGCAGACGACACAGACGGGTTCCGGCGAGCCTTACCGGAGGGTCGAGGCGGTTCTGAAGGCGGCCGCTGACCCGTTCGGAGGCGTCATGGTCGATGAAGTCGTGGCCGATATGAGCCAGTTCCCGCTGGTCTACAAACCGGGCCACCCCAATGCCGACGCACAGGGTTACATTCAGATGCCGAATGTGAGTCTGCCGATGGAGATGATCAACTTGAACGTCGCCACACGGGCATACCAGGCCAACGCGGCGGTGCTTAAGCGTTACCAGCGGATGGTTGAGACGTCGCTGGAGCTACTGAGGTAAGGACGCCATTCTATGATTAATCCAATGACGAATATCAATCCCCTGGCGGGCCCCGCCGGAGTGCCGGGTTCATTGGCGGGCAAGACAGGCGCTCCCGAGGCCGGCGACAGCCAATTCTCCAAGGCCGTCGGCGCGGTGGGCAAGTACCTTTCGCACGTCGACAGTCTCCAGACGGGCTCCGATGTTTCGATCAAGGAGCTTCTGGCGGGCAAGAATGAGGACATCAACACCGTTGTCGCCGCTGTGGCGAAGGCGGATATGAGCTTCAAGCTGCTGGTCGGCGTCCGAAACAAACTGATCGAGGCGTACCAGAAAACCATGAATATGCCCATCTAGCCGGCGGTTCGATTCGGAGTTGACAGGCATTGGCCGAGTTCCTGCACAAAATACGAGCGATCTGGGAGGGCGTCAGCATCGTCCAGAGAGCGCTGCTGATCGCACTGGTGCTGGCGATGGCGGGAATATCCGCGGTGCTTGTCTACTGGGCGAAACGTCCGGATATGCGTCTGCTCTACTCCGAGCTATCCCCGGAGGACGCAGCCAAAATCACGGACAAGATCGTCGAACGGGGCCTGCGATACGAATTGCGTAGCAGCGGCACGTCAGTCTATGTGCCGCAGGAACACGTTCACCAGCTTCGCCTGGACATGGCTAAGGACGGGCTTCCCGTGGGCGAACAGAGCGGCTATCGCATCTTCGAGAAGGAAAAGATCGGCGTCAGCCCGTTTGTTCAGAACGTTAATCTCAAGCGGGCGTTGCAGGAGGAGCTGGCCAAGAGCATTCAGATGATTGACGGCATCGTCCACGCCCGATTGCACATCGTCACGGGCGAGCAGACGGCGTTCGCGGTCGGCAGCGCCCGGACCAGCGCCGCCGTCGTCCTGAAACTCAAGCCCGGTTACAAGATCAGCGCGACGAACGTAGCGGCCATCACCCATCTTGTCAGCGGCGCCGTCGAAGGGCTCCGCCCCGACGCCGTGACGATCGTGGACAGCCAGGGGCAACTGCTAAGCCGCAAGACCGACGCCGGGATAAACGCCGGGGGCGCTGAGACAGTGCATGACTTCCGCGAGCGGGTGGAGACCAGTCTCTCGTCGAAGGTCGAGGACATGCTCACCCTGGTCCTGGGTCCGAATCGCGCCTCGGTTCGTGTCAGCGCCGTCATTGACATGAACAGTGTCAGTACGGTTAAGGAGACCTATGATCCGACGGGCAAGGTAATCACAAGCGAGGAGATCACAAGCGGCCAGGAGCCGGTGGCAGGAGGCCAGACAGCCGGTGCATCGAGCCTGAAGAAAGACGAGACCATCAAGACCGAGTATGAGGTCGGCAAGACGGTCACACAGGAGACGATTCTGCCCGGTTCGATCAAATCGCTTTCGGTGGCGGCGTTTGTGGACTTGTCGCTGGATGATCCGGACCCGGCCCAATCCGGCCAGACGGCCGGCAAGTTGATGCAGGTCGAAGACGTGCAGGAGATTATCAAGAACGCCCTGGGTCTGTCGGATACCTCGGCCATCAAGGTCATCGATGTGAAGTTCAGTCGATCCACGGGTCTGCCGGCGGAAGAGCAAGGCGGGGGACTAACGAACTACCTGGAGATCGCCCGGCAGGCGTCCATGGGCACAATGGCGATTTGTGCGCTGGTGGCGTTCCGGCTGCTTGCGGGTCCGAGGAAGAAGGTGGCACAGGTCAAGGCCGGCCGCAAAGCCATGGGCAAGGGGACTGGTGATGAAATGGCCGCGGCGGCCATCGGAGCCGGTTCGGTGGCAATGGCCGCCTTGCCCGGAAGTCCGGACGGACAGGGCGAACAGATCGCAGTTCGCCGCCAGATTGCCCTGGCCCTCAAGGAAGACCCCGAACGTGTCAGGCAGTTGTTCGCAAGCTGGCTGGAGGAAAGGAGTTAGAGGTGGCGCTCACAGGTAGGCAAAAGGCCGCGATGTTGCTGATGAGCCTCGATATGTCGACGGCAACCGAGTTGATCAAAGGTCTCGGTGCCGATACGGTACAGGCCATTGCCGTGGAAATGGCGTATCTGGATGCGTCGGGCCTGCGAAACAGCCGCCAGAGCGAAGAAGTGGCGCGGCAGTTCTGCGAGTCGCTCGACAGCCGTCCGGCATTCCACTTGAAGAATTTCTTACGCCACGCGTTGACGAACACCGTAGGCCAGGAACAGGCCGAACATATTCAGAGGCAACTCCAGACCCTGGTGTATCAACGTGATCCGTTCCTGCCGATCCGGACGGCCCCGGCGGCGGCTATCAGCAAGGCGCTGGAGGGGGAGCATCCGCAGGTCGCGGCGGTCGTGCTGTCGGAACTTGACCCGAAGGTCAGTTCTCAGGTGCTTGGGACGCTGGGCGAAGGGGTCCGCCTGAGCGTGATTGCGCGGATGACACGCACGGAACAGATGACACCGGAGGCCAGAGGCCGCATTGCGGAGACCGTGTGTAACCGGCTCAAGTCTCTGGGCGGCGGCAGCAACGGAGACGTCGATCAGCGCGACGCGGCGCTGCGCCGGGTGGCCGTGATTCTGCGAAACCTCGGCAAGGACCTGCGGGACGGTCTGCTCGAAGCCATCGGTGAGAAGGATGCGCAGACCCGACGGTCGGTATCGCAACTGATGGTCGTCTGGGAAGACATCCCCACCATCACGGATCGTTCGCTCCAGGAGGCCCTGCGGGGCATTGACTCGCAAAAGCTGGCGTTGGCGCTGCATAAGGCCGAAGAGCCTATTGCCAGGAAGATTCGTGTAAACATCTCGGAGCGAGCGGCCCAAATGCTGGACGAGGAGGCCTCGCTGATGTCGAGTCCGACCCGAGAGGATGTGGGTCAGGCGAGGGAGCATGTGGTGCAGACCCTTCGTGACGCCAATGAAAAGGGCGCTCTGGCATTCATGGAAGATTAGAGCAATGGAAACGACGGCTGCAGTGACGGTTGACGGGGAAGTTGGGCCGGTTTGCCTGCTCGATGACTATTGCCTGGAGTTCCGAAGCAGCAGGCGGGCCGCGGACGAGACGGCCAGGATGAGGGGAGAGCTCGAACATCGGGCGGCCGCATTCGAAGAGGCCGTCCGCGGGCTCGATGCCGTCACGGCTGAATTGCGCCGTTATCAGGAAGGCGTCTTTGCGGCGCACCGCAGGGAGATTGCGAGACTCTCGGTGGAGATCGCCCGGCGTGTGTTGTCGCAGCAGGTCGGCGAGGGCGACTACAAGATTGAGGCGATCATCGCCGAGGCGGTCGGCCATTTGTCCGGGGCCCGCGATATGGTCGTCTACGTCAACCCGGAGGACCTGGCCGCATGCAGAAAGGCGTTTGCCGAGGGTGAATCGGACTTGCCGCCGGGACTGCGGTTCGTAGCCGATGGTCAATTGGGCCGGGCCGAGTGCCGGGTCGAAAGTGAGAAAGGCAGGGTCGAGTCGCTGATTGAGTCGCATCTGGAGCAGATTGCCAAGGCCTTGACGCAGGCTGAATAACCATGGGAACCACGGGCACAACAAACACGGTAAGGGCCAATAGCGCGACAAAGGCCGTCGACGGCGCCGACCTGGTCGGCGCGAACGGCCAGACCGTGATTGACTTCGATAAGTTCCATTCAGCGCTTCGATCCGTCAATCTGATGAACTTCCGCGGGGCCGTTGTCCGCGTGGCCGGACTGACGGTCGAGTCCACCGGGCCCAGGGTGGGGCTGGGTGAACTATGCGGCATTGAGATGAGCGATGGGCGCCGCGTACTGGCGGAGGTGGTGGGTTTCAACGAGGACAGGTTGATTCTGCTGCCCCTCGAGCACGTCGAGGGAATCGGACCCGGCGACATGGTGAGCGCCCGCACGACACCCCGATTCATCAGGCTTGGGCGGAGCATTCTGGGCAGGGCGATCAACGGGCTGGGCGAACCCATCGACAACAAAGGGCCGCTCGACGGCGATGAGAACCGTGCCCTCGACGGTGCCAGCCCCCCGCCTTTGAGCCGCGAGCGGATATCGCGTCCGCTGCCGCTGGGTATTCGGTCCATTGACGGGCTGCTTACGCTGGGCAAGGGCCAGCGGGTTGGGATATTCGCCGGCAGCGGCGTCGGCAAGAGCGTGCTGCTGGGTGATATCGCCAACTCGAGCGAGGCGTCGGTGAATGTCGTGGCGCTGATCGGCGAGCGGGGGCGCGAGGTCCGCGAGTTCCTGGAGAATGACCTCGGATCCAAAGGACTCAGGCGAAGCGTTGTGGTCGTGGCGGCGTCCGATGCGCCGCCGATCCAGCGCGTCAAGGCGGCCTTTGTCGCGGTGACCATCGCGGAATATTTCCGTGATAAGGGGGAGGATGTACTGTTCATGATGGACTCTCTAACACGGCTCGCACAGGCGCAGCGGGAGATCGGGCTGGCCGCGGGTGAGCCGCCGGCCGCCAAGGGGTATTGCCCGAGCGTGTTCGCGTTGCTGCCGAGGCTCGTCGAGCGTCTGGGTTGTGCCCGTCAGGGCAGCATCACCGGAATACTGACGGTCCTGGTGGAAAGCGACGACCTGAACGACCCGGTCGCGGACAGCGCCCGGAGTCTTCTGGACGGCCATATCGTGCTGTCGCGGGAACTGGCCCATCGCGGGCACTACCCGGCGGTGGACGTTCTCGGCAGCATCAGCCGTCTGATGACGGCTGTGGTCTCGCCGGAGCATCGCACGGCCGCACAGAAACTCAGAGATATCTACGCTACCTACATCAACGCCGAGGACCTTATCAATATCGGCGCTTTTGCCCCCGGCAGCAATCGCCGCATCGACGGCGCCATCGCCTTGATCGACCGAGTCACAGGATTCCTGGCGCAACCCATTCGGCAACGGACGCCCTTCCATGAGACGGTTCGAATGCTGACCGGCATCACCACATCCTGGGATGAACTGCTGGGCACAGGGGTAAAGGGCCGTTGACCGGCCGTAACAAAATATGAAGAAGTTTGCGTGGCGACTGCAGCGGGTTCTGGATGTCAGAATCCGGCAGGAACAGGCCAAGAAGGCCGAATTACTGGCCGTTACAGAGAAGTTGACACAGCGGCGCAGCGAACTGCTGACGCAGCGGCGGATTCTCGCCGAGCTAATAGAAGAACTCCATGCCGAAGACGCCGCGCGGCGATTGAGTCGGCAGGCGCTCTTCCTGCGGGCCTCGCAGACGAACAATGCGTTGATACGGCGTCTCGAGACCGAAATTGAGCAGTTGGCCGTCGAAAAACAACTGAAGATTGCGGAAGTCGTCAAACTCAGGCGATTCCGCGAGGGTCTCGAGAAATTGCGCGAAGAGGCCCGTATCGAGTTTGTCGGAGAACAAGAACGACTGGAACAAAAGGAAATGGATGAACGCACAACGATGCGTTTCGCGCGTGAGATTCTCGGCGGCCGGGCCTCCCCGTGACGGTCATACCCCGCGGCGGAGAATCGACGCCGGACGCCTCCGGTGTCCGTTACGACGACGGGCTGGTCTATGGAGATAGAACCGTGAATAAGAAGATGATAGTGATGACGGCCGCAGCGGCCCTGTTGAGCTTCGCCGGGACTTTTGTGGCCGGTTGGCTGACGGGCGGACCCGGGCCGGCGGCGGCGAGAGCCTCCGTTGACGCCAATACGCCGGACGAGGGAATCATCACGCCCAATGAACCCCTGGCCAACGATCTGCTGGCCACGGTGGCGGGCGTCGACGGCAACGGCCTGCTGGAGAAGAAACTCAAGAACCTCGTCTTCGAGGTCCGGGAACGAATTCAGGACCTTGAGGCAAGGAAGCAGGAGCTGGACCTTCGCGAACAGCGAATCCAATCGGCGCAGGAGACTCTGGATGCCGACGCCTCCGAACTGGCCAAGCTCCGCGTGGAGGTCGCCGCGACGGTCGCTACGCTCCGGAGCGAGCGAGAGAAGCTCGCCCAGAGCCGCGTGGCCGTCTCCAAGCAGGAGAAGGCCAACCTGATGACGATAGCGGCGACATACGACAAGATGGATCCGGCCGGGGCCGCCGCCATCTTCTCGAGCATGACCAAGAACCAGGCCGGCTCTCCCACCGATGCGGTGAAGATTCTCTACTATATGACGGAACGAACCAAAGGCAAGGTGCTGGGCGAACTGGCCGGCACCGAGCCACAACTGGCGGCCTATTTCAGCCAGAGGCTCAAACAGGTCAGTGAGACGCAATAGCCATGGACATTGCAACGATTATCGGGACACTCCTGGGCTTTTGTCTGATTGTCGGCTCGATTCTGGCCGGCGGGACAGGCATAGGCATATTCGTCAACATACCATCGCTGGCCGTCACCATTGGAGGCATGGTGTGCTCCACGCTGATCCATTTCTCTCTGCCGCAGTTCCTCAGCGTCTTCTCGATCATAAAGAAGACCATCGTGACAAAGGTTCCTTCATCGAACGAGTTGATTCAGAAGATGGTGAATTTCGCCGCGATCAACCGCCGCGACGGGGCCTTGGCGCTGGAGCAGGAGATCCGCAATATCCAGGACCCATTCTTTGTGAGGGGCCTTCAGATGCTGGTGGACGGCCAGGATGTCGATAACATCCGGGATTTGATGGAGCTGGAGATTCAGTACCTGCAGGAGCGGCACGGAACGGGCAAGAAGATCCTGGATTTCATGGGCGCCGCGGCCCCGGCGTTCGGCATGATCGGGACGCTGATCGGCCTGGTGCAGATGCTCTCGAACATGAGCGACCCCAGCGGCATTGGCCAGGGCATGGCCGTAGCCCTGCTGACGACCTTCTATGGGGCGTTCGCAGCCAACCTGCTGTTTATCCCCATGGCGGGCAAGTTGAGCATCTACTCGGCCGCCGAACGGACATGTATGGAGATGATCACCGAGGGCATTTGTGCCATCGCCCAGGGCGATAACCCGACCACCGTGCGGGAGCGTTTGCAGACATTCGTATCCAAGGGCCGCAGAGAAGAAGTCAAGGCGACCATCTGATGCCTAGAAGACAGCCTCGACGGGAAGAACCGCCCACTGGAGCCCCTGAATGGATGGTCACGTTCAGTGACTGCATGACGCTCCTGTTGACGTTCTTCGTCCTGCTGCTGAGCTTCTCGGCATTCGATGAGTCGATCTTCGCGAAATTGCGGGTCATCTACTCTAGGGGTCTCAACAGCATCACGCCGTTGCGGCTGAGCGAGAGCGAGACGTTTCTCTACATGCTCGACCTGACCCGCAGCAACGATCTGGAGAAGGGCAGTGAGAAGCCCACGCTCGACCGTGGAACGGAAAACCAGTCGAAGCGGGAAACCGAACCGCCCGACTTTCACACTCGCAAGGTCTTCCTGATCTCCTCCGAGCGGATATTCATCGGCCAGGGAACTGTCCTGACATTGAACGGGCGGCGTCTGCTCTCGGAAATGGGCGACTTCATCGCCGAGATTCAGCCGCGGGTCGTCATCAGCGAGAACGGCCCGAAAGGCGGCGGGGACCTGGGCTTGCGCCGTGCGTGGACGATCCTGGACTACTTTGCGAATAAGAAGAATCTGGACAGCAAGCATTTCAGTATCGCCGCGGAGAGCACCGCGCCGCACATTACGATGCAGGGCCGGAGGAATCAACAGGATCATCGCAAACTGGAAATCATTTTTCTTGAGAGAAATCTCTACCGTTGATCAGGTTCAAGGCCAACTCGAGCGACGCCAAACCGCCGGTCCCGGCGTATATCGTCACGTTCTCGGACATGGTGACGCTGCTGCTGACGTTCTTTGTCATGCTGCTGAGCCTGGCCCAGGAACAGCGGGCGGAGTTGTTCAACCAGGGGCGGCAGGCTTTCGTGGAGTATATCCGATACTGGGGCATTGGGACGCTGTTCGGCCGCAAAAACTCACCGGACTTTGGCAATGTGCAGGTGCGGTATTTCATCAAGGATCCGGACAAGAGTTTTGACGCCCGCAGTGTCGACGCCAGAGAGGAAGACATCCGCCGACTATTTAAGCGTGTGGCGGCGGAAATGGAGGCGATTCCATCGCAAATCACTGGCGCCAAGACGGACTTCTCGGTGGCCGCCGTGCGATTCCAGGGCGACGGCGCCGAGTTGAACGATGAGGGAAAGACCTTTCTGCGGCAATATGTGCAGGACCTGCGCGCCGGCGGCGACTACGGCGACGTGAAGCTCTATGTACTGGGGCTGGCATCCGAGCAGCGAGGGGGCGCCGCGCAATGGATCACCAGTGCCCGACGTGCGCAGGCAGTGGCTGAGTATCTGCGGACCCTCATACCCCAAGCCAACAACTGGCCGGTCTATTCCTGGGGAGCCGGGCCGGGCGGGGCATGGGTCGATGAGGACAGCCCCGCCTCCCAGCAGTCGCAGGTCGTCATCGGTGTTGTGCGAGGAGCCAACGACGACCGCTGACACGGGCCCGGCCGCAACGAACTGTCTTCGTGCATGGCCACGGCGTGTCCGGCCGCAGCGGCCCGGTCTGGAGTGGTGTCGGAGTTTCTTACAGACTGTCGGATTAAGCGATCACGCTCTTCTTGCCAGCAGGATTTGCGGGGCCCCAGGCCCGGTCCCGCGGCTGGCACGCCAATTGCAGCCCCATTAGCCCAAGGGGCTGCGTGCGCCCGTATAGCCTATGAAAGCCTTGATGAACATGCTGTTAGTCGTCGTGGTGTTTGCCGTCGGACCCGGCCGCTTATGCCGCGGGGCGTCCGCAAGCGATGCGAACATACCCAATCCGTTTGCCGCGCAGCCGAATGACCTGCAGAGTGAGGGAGCTCCCTCGACAGCCGACGCAAATGGACTTCAAGGGGCCCTGGGCGGCGGCGACGGGTTCTTTGTCGCGGACCCCAATCTGACAATCGGCGGCAGCCAGGGCATGGGAACCAGCGAGTTGTTCTATCGGGCCATGTTCGCCGTAATGCTGGTTATTGTCCTAGGCGGCGTGGCGATGTATGTATCCAAGCGGTGTCTGCCGAGGCTGGCGAGACTCTCAGGCAAGCAGATTCAGGTCGTCGAGACTATCTACCTGGGGCAGCACAAGTCGCTGCACCTGGTCAACGTGGAGGGCCACAAGTTCCTGCTCGGCGGCACCGCCGAGCGAATCACCAAACTGGCGGATCTCGACGGCTTCAACGGGCCGTTTGATCTGACAGGCGAGGATTGTGAAGTCCAATGAGAAAGGCGATATGGAATTGGCTGCCGGCATGGGTGCTCGGGCTCGCGGCATTATCGACGGTCGCGACCGCGGCCAACGGCCGAAATGCGAGTGTCGCCGATGAAGCCTTTCGCCGCGCCGTCGCCTCGATGGGCGTCGACGCCCCACAAATGCCGACGGCCAACAAACCGAACGCCAACGCCGTTCCCAGCATCGGCGAATTCATGACGGTCGTCGATAAGGCCGCCAACGATGCGAGCCAGGGGCAGGATTGGTCCACGCCCATCAAGCTCGTCGTCATCTTCACCGGGTTGGCGATCCTGCCGAGCCTGCTGGTGATGACGACCTCTTTTACGCGGATCGTGATTGTGTTGTCGTTTGTCCGGCGGGCCTTGAGTACGCAATCCATCCCCCCCACGATCGCCATCATGGGACTGGCACTGTTCCTTACCATCTATACGATGTCGCCCACGCTCTCGAAGATCAACACCACCACGATCCAGCCCTATCTCGCTGAGACTATCACCTTCGACGTGGCGGTCAATCAAACGGCCGCCTGCATGAAGGAATTCATGCTCAAACAGTGCCGCAAAACGGACCTCGGCGTCTTTCTCCAGATTGCCAAAGTCGACCCGCCCGCAAACCCCATGGAGGCTGGGATGCACATCGTCATTCCGGCCTTCATCATCAGCGAGTTCCGCACGGCGTTCGAGATCGGATGCTTGTTGTTTATCCCGTTTCTTCTTGTGGACATGGTCATCGCCAGCGTGCTGCTCAGCGCCGGGATGATGATGCTTCCACCGGTGATGATCTCGCTGCCGTTCAAACTCATTCTATTCATCCTGGTGGATGGCTGGGGTCTTCTGGCGAAGAGTCTGAGCATGGGGTTCAACTGACAAGTCAACGCAGCGCCGCGCGCCGCGCCATGCGGCGGGGACCCGGCCGATGGGTTTGGAGTGCTTCTGATGGACGGCAGCTTCATCATGTTTCTGGGACGCCATACGCTCGAGACTACATTGCTTGTGTCGGCCCCGATACTTCTGACGTGCATGATCGTCGGCGTGGCGATCACCCTGTTGCAGGCGGTTACCTCGATCCGCGACATGACGCTCACCATCGTGCCCAAATTGCTCGCGGTCGGTGCTGTGACCTTGCTGTTCGGCGGATGGATGCTTCAGGTGGTGCTGCGGTTCTTCCATGAGATATTCGGCTATATTCAGAACATCGGACACTAATGCCGCGGGCCGTACACCGTCCGGCGAGGTCCCGCGTCGCATGGTGCGGTCGTGATGGATATGCTGTCGTCCAAACTGTTGGTCTTCGCCATGGTGCTGACGCGCGTCTCGGCGTTCTTCCTGGTAACCCCGGTGTTCAGTTGGACCAGTATCCCGGTCCGCATCAAGGTGGCGATGACGGTTGTGCTGAGTTTCTTCTTCGCCATGGTTCTGCCGCACCGGGTGGTGATCCGGTCGGTTGACCCGCTGTCGGTCGTGGTCCTGCTGAGCTACGAATCGGTCTACGGCCTTGGGCTGGGACTGATTACGGTGCTGGTGTTCACGGCGGTGCGGTTCTTTGGACAGATCGTCGAACAGCAGATGGGCCTGACAATGTCGGAGGTGCTCGACCCGCTGATGGGCGAAGGGGCCCAGGCCCTCGGACTGATGATCGAGATGGTCTTCATCATGCTGTTTCTGGCCGCCAACGGACATCATCTGTTCCTGCTCGTGGTGTCCCGCAGCTACGAGGCCTTCCCCGCCGGTTCGGTTCCGACGGTGGGAGTGCTCCTAGAGGGGATCATCGCGGGTGGATCAGTCCTGCTGACGGCGGGGCTGCGGCTGGCGGCGCCGATTCTGACGGCGTTCATGGTCCTGATGGTGACGCTGGCCGTGCTGGCGAGGATCGCCCCGGAAATGAACATCCTGTTCATCAGTATGCCGATGCGCATCGGACTGGGGCTGCTGATGGTGGGGGCGTTCATCCCCTTTGTCGAAGGTTATGTCGGCGAGTTCGCTGAATGGATGGGCAAGCTGTTGCCCTTGTGATACGCGCGGAAAACAGGAAGCGTATAGCAGCCTGGGCATACTATGGCGGAAAAGGACTCAGCCGAGCGGACGGAACAACCGACTCCGCGACGGTTAGGCAAGGCGAAAGAGAAGGGCCAGGTCCCTCAAAGTGAGGAGTTGACGTCCTTTGTGGCGATCTCGATCCTGGCGGCGATGACGGCGTTCTCCTGGCCGAGTCTGATGCGATGGTTCCGCGAGACCATGCGGCAGGGACTGACGCGCGGCACAGGTGTATTCTCGACGACGGATACATTCGTAACCTTTGTCAACGAAAGCCTCACCGACATGCTGGTCGTGATGCTGCCTACGCTGGCGGCGCTCTGTATCGGCGGGGTGGCCGCGTCCATTATTGTCGGCGGCGGCTTCAACTTCGCGCCGGGGGCCGTGCGTTTCGATCTGGAGATGCTCAACCCCGCCAGCGGTATCGGCAGGCTCTTCAATGGCCGTAACCTTGTCAAGCTGGGCCTGAGCATTGTGAAGCTGCTCTTTGTCGGCCTGATCGTCTGGGTCTACCTGTCGAAGAAGCTGGAGTACCTTGCGTCTCTGCGCTGGGTGTGGACCTCTCAGCTTCTGGGCGCCATGGGCCACGTTCTGCTGGGGCTGGTCGTCCGGATGTGCCTGGCGCTGCTGGTGGTGGGGATCGTCGACACGGCGTACCAAAAGTGGAAGTGGATGAAAGACCTGAAGATGACCAAGCAGGAGGTCAAGGAGGAACGCAAACAGACCGAAGGCGCACCTGAGACGCGAAGCCGCATCCGCAAGATACAGATCGAGGGCGCGCTTCGGCGTATGCGGCAGGAAGTGCCCAAGGCCAGCGTCGTCCTGGTCAACCCCACCCACTATGCGGTGGCCCTGAAATATGATGCCAAGCGGATGGAGGCGCCGATGGTCGTGGCCAAGGGCGCCGATGAAGTTGCTTTCAAGATCATGGAGATCGCACGGGCCTATGGTGTGCCCATCGTGCGGCGGCCGGAACTGGCGCGAACGCTGTTCGCCGCCGTCAAGTGCGGCCAATTTATTCCGGACAGTCTGTTTGTCGCCGTAGCCGAGGTGCTCGCCCTGATCTACCGACTGCGGCAGAGGCGTCTGCGCCGCCGTTGAGAGTCGTTCCCTACGCACCGAGGTCTGTCACAAGCACCTCAAGAGCCCCATTGCCGCGTCCGATAATATCTGTGAGCAGGCAGACCATGGCCCCTGAGGGAGTTGGCAATCGGGAAAACATGTGCGGGGTCGTCGTCAGGCCGTCTTGGAGGGGATGATGCCCGCCGCGGCCATCTGGTTCTGCAGCATCGCCAACGTCTTCTCCAGCCGGGCGTACTGCAGTATCAGGCGCTGTTCCCGCACTGAGACGCGCCGTTGCTCTTCCTCAATCTTCTTGTCGAGCAGCTCAATCTGATCCTTGACGTGCCTGCTGTCCACAACGACGCTGCCGACGGTGGGTTTGAGTATCCGGTCAAGCACGTCCTCAAGTCTGCCCGCAAAACCCTGCCGGATGCGCACGGTGGAGGTGAAGACGCCATCGGTCGATAGGGCAACGCTTAATTGCAGCCCGTTTTCGGGATACAGGGGATTTCCATTGGAGTCGAACTGCCCGTTGCCTGTGACGATGTTGCTGCTGAATTCGGCGTCGCGCCACGTGGACTCCGACGACAGCTTGATACGGGCGCCTGTAATGGCGCCGCCGGCGACGGTCACTTCGACGTCGTATTGACCGGCGGTCGTGTAGGCGCTGCTGGCCCCATAGAAGCGAATGGCGCTACTCGTGCTGGTCCCGCTCTTGTCGGCGCCGATCAGATTCAGAACGCCGCGGGAGTCTTTGGCAATGGCCTTGTCGAAGTCGGCGGCGTCCAGACTCAGATGCCCGTCCTTATCCAGTCTCAGGCCGATGGCCGCCGGGGCCAGAAAACTGTCGATGTCGGCGATGAACCCGGCGGCCTGCTGAATGAGCGGCAGGCGAATCTCATTATGAATGGAGGACACCGTGTAATCGGACATGAGGATACCGGCGGTCTTCGTGGCCTCGTCATAACGTGTGTTCTCCTTGATGAAATCCACGGCGTAGTTGTACGCCGTCACGAGCCGGTCGAGCCGGTCTTTGACGGACTGGACATCTCGGGTCAGCGTAATATCCTTGCCGGCGGCGTCCGTCGTATCATGCAGGTGCAGGGTAACACCGGCAATGACGTCATCGACAGTGTTGGTGCTTCGGTTGATGTAACCGTCGGATCCCTTGGCCTGCTCGGCCCAGACATAGTTGGGCGCCGGCCGGTCCAGATTCGAGGCGTCTATCGCGATCATGTCGACATCGCCCAGTCCCGAAGCAAAGGTGAACGTCAGGGTGCCGTTGGTGGTGCTCAGGCGGTCGCCGCTGACGGTGATGTCGCCGGCCGAGACATTGTCCAGGGCCTCAAGGGCGGCCTGGATCGAGGCCGCGTCGGCGTCGTAGGCCAGGGCGGCCGTCGTGCGGCCGTCGTAGGTGAGCGTGAAGGCGCCGCCGTTGGCGCCGCTGGAGAAACCAAGTGTCTGGACCTCGGCCACGGGCGTGATCGCCGGAAAGCCATCGACCTTAATTCGAGAATCCTGCGCGCTCTGAGTCTCCGTAAAATCGGCGGCCGCAAAACCCGCAAGACTGGCGCCGACGGCGCCGCCTTCGGTATCGACCGCCATGGCGGGCAGGGTCAGGGTCGCCGCTGACCCGTTGGCGTTGTAGGTCAGGCTGATGGACAGGTCGCTGGCGCCCTGGACGTTGTCGGCCAGTATGATCAGGCCGTTTTCAAATCTGGCCTTGGCGATGCCGTCGAATGCACTGTTGATTTCCCCAATCAGGTGCTCGATGCGGGTGTTGTCGGTGATGCCGAGGTTGATCTGGGCGATCGCCACGCCGTTGCGGTCGGTCCCGGTGATTTCGATCACCTCGCCGCCTTCGAGTGCGCCGCTGAACTGATCGAGGTCAATGAGCCGGGTGTTCGTGGCCGCGTTGTCTGTGCCGCGGGTCAGCTCCGAGCCGGCCTTCCACGTCTCGGTCGAGCCGGCATTGATACGGATCCTGTAATCGGAGCCGGCGTCGTTGCCGTTGAGGACCAGATGGTACTTGTTGTTGTAATGCAGCAGGCTGGCTGTGACGCCGGGGTTATCGGCGTCGTTGTTGATCAGACCGACGAGGTCCTGGAGGGTCGTGGTGGCCGTGGTGGCGACGGAAGTCTCTTTGTGATTGTAGGAGTAAATAAACGTACCGGCGCCCACGTAGTCCTCGGCATACTTGAGCCCCGTGGTGTGGACCATTCTCGCGGACCGCGCCAGGCGGTTGATCACAACATTGTGGCTGCCCTCAAAGGCCTGGTTGCCGGCTTCGGCCGTCAGTTTGTCCTTGTCGCTGGTCGACACATTAAACGCCCGCAGCGTGTCGGCGCTCGATAGGTTACGGGCGGCGGTGCGGAAATTGCGGAGTTTCGACTCCAGGTCGCGCAGGGCGGTCTGCCGCTGGGTCCATGTATCGCGGCGGTCCTCGTAGACATTGAGCTGGCGTCGCTCGACCGCCATCAACTGCCTGATGAGCGATGCGGTGTCAATACCTGTCTGGAGGCCTGGAAGCGTTATAGTGGCCATCGTTGACTCGTTTCATTCATAGTGCGATTGAGCCGACCCTGCGGAATCGGCAGTAATATTATCGGCAGCCGGACGACACACTTGAGCAAGTGTATGAACGCGCCGTCATGCCCGGTTTACGGGGACCGGACCTATAACAGAGGAACCGAGACGGCTGCCAGGCGGGATTCACGGACACAAATACATCTCGCCCGGTACTTGTCGGCCAGTCTCTGGTAGAACTGTGGAAAACGGACCATCGGGCCGCGGGCATATCGGCCGAAAACTTCCGCCAGGTACTCATGGAAGCAATGTGCACGGTCGTCGGGATCCTCGATGGCGGCCAGGTGGGGGCAGAGCCTCTCGGCGGGGTATCGCTCAACCATGGCGCCCAACGCCTCCGCCATGATCCGGTTTCGCTGCTCGTACCTGTGGCTGTTGCCGCCAGGCAGACGGCGATAGAAGTACCGGCCTTGAAAATCACAGCGACAAAAACGGATATCCGGCGCATGGCGGCAGAGAAAGACGAAGTCCTCAACGGTATCGACTTCATCATAGAGCCCCGTTCGGTCGTAGAGGCTGCGGCGTTTGAGACTGCCCGGATTGGGTACGGGCCCGAAGCCGTGTTCAAGCAGAAAGGCCGGCAGGATGCGACTATCCGGAAAGTCCTCATATCGCCACAACTCGCCTGTCGGACAACCGGCCGAGTCAACAAGGGTCAGGGCCGCTGGGTAGACATAGTCGGCCTCCGGGTGCTGTTCAGCGAAGCGCACAAGCCCGTCAATGTAGTCGGGAGATATAAAATCGTCGGCGTCCACGTTCAGGATGTACCGGCTGGCGGCCTCGCGGATGGCCCGGTTCAGACCCGATGCGAAGTTCTTATGCTCTTTGTGGATGCAGCGGATGCGTCGGTCGCCGTAGGCGGTCATGATGTCCGCCGTTCGATCCGTGGAGCCGTCGTTGACTATGAGCAGCTCGAGTTCCTCGAAGCTCTGCCCCAGGACTGATGCGATCGCCTGCGCTATGTAGGGCTCGGCATTGTAGGCCACCATACACACCGAGACCAAGGGCTCCCGGCGGCTCGATGCCGCAGACACAGGCGGTGCCGTGATGCTTGGCGACCCGCTCACGTCAGACCGATCCGCCGTCTTGCGGCGGGCCAGAAGCATGTGAAACGGTACGTCGATGTGGCCGACGATCCAGAGTATCGCCCGGTCATCGGACATCGCATGGACCGCATCGGGAAGATTCTCAATTAGCCCCCGCGCATACAACCGGCGAACGAGGGCGAAATACTGCCGAACATCCTCGCGCCGAGCCAGGGCCTCGTTCACGGCGTCGGCGAACAGGGCCTCGGGATCGGCGTCGCTCGACCGGGCGCGCGTTTCGGTGCGGCGTTTAAGTGCATTGAGGCGGGCCCTGACACGGGAGAGAATAGCGATATTGACCTTGTCCTTGGAGTGGGCGATGGAGGTCGGCAACTCGCGGTAGAGGTACAGAGGCTCGTCCACAAAAAACAGGCCGCCAATCTCCTCCATCTTGTAGACGATGTCCACATCCTCGGCGTATACAATAGCCTCATCATAGCCGCCGGTTCGATGATAGTACGCGGTCTTGAACGTCTTGAAATGGCTGACGTGGTTTTCGTCGAGAGCCGATGCGCCCGGGCCGATGGGTCCGCAGAAGCCCGTCTTGCGAGGCGTCAGATCGGCGCCACAGTAGATGAACTGCGAGTAGATGAGCCCGGCGTCGGGGCGTTCCAGATGGGCCTGGTGCATCGTCTCGATGGCTCGCGGCGTCAGGGCGTCATCGCTGTCAAGGATACCGAAGACATCGGCCGAGACAGCGGCGATGGCGGTCTTCAGCGCAGCCGTGTAGCCCTTGTTGACATCGTGATGGAGCACCCGGACGCGGGGATCGGACGCGATGCGGGCGATTTCGGCGAGTGAATCGTCGGTCGAGCCATCGTCGACGATGATGAGTTCCCAGTCCGTGAACGTCTGCGACAGCACGGACCTGATCGCCTCGGCGATATAGGGGCCGTTGTTGTAGTTGGCCATGATAACGGAGAATCGCGGCTTGGGGCGCGGGCCGCCCGCCGCCTCAACGAGGCGGATTTCCACGGGGTGATGGCACGCCTCGGGCGTGAAGCCTGCGTACCCTCCCACATCGATCCGGCGGCCCGCGTCGAATTCGCCAGCCAAGGCCTCGGCGGTATAATCGGGATTGGCTTCACACCGGTTGGGACGCACCGACTGGACCACATTGACGGGATTGCAGAATGCCACGGAAGTGGCTGGACACAGCAGCAGCGGCCGAGTCTCGGCAAACAGGCGGGCCTGGGCCGCGAAAGCCTCCTCAAGAGTATTCGGATTGGCGAATTCAATGTGTTCCAACACCACCAACAGGTCGGCGGCCCGGTAGAGGGAACTGGACACCTCAAAGGGATAGGCGAAATCGTGCTCGGCCGTTGTCCAGTTGAACTCCAGTACACCGTCCCGCAGCGGCCGAAACTCCGGCAGCGTCTGTGGCACGCTTCGGGGGTAGCAATACCGCGTGTTACGGCCCAGGCGAAGCGAGAAACCCAGTGCGGCCGGCTGCGCGGACAGAGCGGCAATACAGCCGCCGGCGGAGAACTCCCGCACGAAGATGTTGTCGTCGACCAGCAATAGGACGTGGTCGCAGGACCCCACGAGGCCGAGCAACTGCCCCCGGAAATCGGACTCGGCCAGGAATGCAACGGTCGGGAACTCCTCCGCCAGCTTCTCATATTGCCGCCGATGCCGTTCGGTGGAGACCTTGTAGAGAATGGTTGGATGGAGGAGATCCGCATCGGTGCAGTGCATCAACAACGATTCCAGCGTCGCCCGTAGTTGCATCGCGCGGTCCTTGCTGAAGATGATCGTTCGCAAGGGTACACGGCCCGTCCCAAGGATTCTTGACGCTCCCGGCCGGGTGTGTTTCTCCAGGAGATGCCGTACCTGCGGGGCGTCGAGACCCTGGTCACGAGCCAGGATAAGCTGTTCGAGGGATGCATCGGTGCGACCGTCCTGGAGAAGGGCTAGGGCCCGCCAGTAGGCGCTGGTGGCGTCGCTTATGAATCCGGGACGACGGACGATATCGAACATGGCTGCCATATCCGGCCGCCAGAACAAGCGTCGCGGGTCAGGCAGGTCCGCCGAGACTTTGTGGCGCCATCGCGCCAGGAGCCGCCTGATGTCGTCGTCCGCCTGAGCCAGATTGGACTGCTTCTGAGCATCGAGGATGTTATGGTGGGTCACCAGGCCGCAGGGCAGTGGAATCAGGTGCAGACCGGCGTCGTACAGCCGGTAGCAGAAGTCCGTGTCGGCACAATAGAAGCGGTAGGACTCGTCCAGCCCGCCGATGTGGCGGAAGGCGTCCAGGCGGAATAGGCCGTAGTTCATAAGCAGGCGGGCGCCGTAAGTGAAGTCGATCCCAAACTCGGCCCAGAAGGGCTGCGCAGGATGAACATTGCGGTAAAAGAACATGCCACCGGCCACGCCGTCACTATGTGTGTCGAGGAGATGGACGGCTTCGGCCAGGGCCCCGGTGTTGAATGACATGTCATCACTGGCGTACATGGCGTATCGCCCCGTGGCCTTGCTGAAACCGAAGTTATACAGCGCCGGCCACGAATGATGCCCCTGACCCAGGTGTTCGGACTCGCGATAGACGCGGTTGATGCCGTGTCTACCGAGCACCTCGCGCGTGCCGTCGGTTGAATCCCCATCGATGATGATGAATTCGTACTTGAGACCATCCGCAGCCGCCTTGATGCTTCCTAGTGCGGCGTCGAGCAATCCGGCCCGGTTCTTCGTGGACAAGACGACACTGAGGTCCGGCCGGTCACCGGTGCTTGGCGTCGCCTCAACCGGTACGACGGCGTCCGATTCCAAGGAACGAACTGTGGTGACACCCAGGGGCCGGCGGCTGTGGTAGGCTACGCGGACCGACTCGGACGCCAGGAACTCGAGTATGCACGGGACGATGGTCCACAGTGAGAGTTGACTACTGTCGTGCAGGTCGTTTTCCTTGAGGTAGCGACGGTGGTGTTCGGCGAATCGTCGGCCCAGGCGGGTCCAGGGGTTCGTCTTCTCATCACCATTGAAATGGAGGTCGATGCCGCCGCGCAACGACTGGAAGAACTCGCTCGCAAGGCGGCCCCAGTGGTCGCCCGACCACTCAAACGTGTGGCGAATGTGACGGGCGACAGGCGTGGTAAGGCGGCGGAGTTCCGCCCCGTTGAGCAAGGCCGCCACCGGCAGGTGGTAGTCCCACCAAGGCATGCCCAGGCAGAGGTTCGACGCCGGGATTCGCGCGATGAGCGATTTGTCAAAAAAGAAAAAGTCAAAGCCGCAGTTGTAAATGGTTCCATCTTCATCGCCGAGCGCATCGACATCGAGACGCGAACCGTAAAACAGCGATTGTGAGGCTTGGTGTTCAATGAAATCCAAAAGACCCCGGTCACCGGACAGGTGAATGTCGGCATTGACGATGCCGCAGAGGTCCCCGGCATTCACGGCCAGGACGCCGAGTACGTCGTCTAAGTAGACAAGCGGTTTGCCGTAGAGATCGCGCGCGTCGCGCGGCGCCGCCATGAACTCCACTCGCGGGAATGCCGGCGCCAGGCGGTCCACTTCCTCCCGACAATTGACACTGATGACGCGAAACCCCAGGTCGAGCCAGCTTCGGACGGCGTTTTCCTGGGCGCCGATCCGTGACGGGGCAATGCTGGTCACAATGGTGACGGCCGGCCGGGCCGCAACTGAAACCGGCCGCGTCTCGGTCGCCCTCACAACGCCTGTCCGAGATCTGGGCGCCGCGGCACAAGCCGAATTCCTGAAACCGTCTAGTCGCATGGAATCGAGATGCAGCGGTTGCGGCGCCGCCAATTCCCGAGGGCAGTCATTGTGGTCGATCTCGTCCTGCAGGACCCGGCGAGCCTCCTCGGTGTAGTCCTGCCAGGCGCATTTGGTCTTCTGGCCCGGGTGATGGCGGAATCCGGCCAGCCAGGCGTCAAGAGTGTGAAGACGGGTATGTTTGAAGAAGCGCAGCCAGAGTTCGCAATCGCCAGCGAATCGCAGGTCCGTTCGGATGCGCCCGCCGGCCCGCTGCCATAGAGTACGAGTCCAGAAGGTGCTCTCTTGCTGGATAAAGAACCGGGGACTGGTCTGTAGGTAGTCGACACGCGACCATAACGGGACCCAGCCGACGTTGATGAGCCGCCCGGCAGCATCCCACGCGGTGGGTCGGCCGGTAAGCCACTGGATGTCGGGATAGCGACTGAATACGTAAGCCACCTTCCAGAAGGCGTCGCGGTGGTACTTATCGTCGGAGTTCAACCAGGCCATGATCGAGCCGGTGCTCTTGTCGAACCCCGCTTGGATGGCGGCGTATTGGCCGCCGTCCGGGGTGCTCTGCCAATAAGAAAGGTGCTTCTCGTATTTCCGGATGATATCGACCGAACCATCCGTGCTGCCGCCGTCCATGATGATGTATTCGAGATTGGGATAGCCCTGGCTCAGTACCGAATCGATGCACTCTTCGAGAAACGCCCCCTGGTTGAAGGACGGTGTTACGATGGATATCTTCGGCAGGCCCGCTGCGACGGGAGGGTGGGCGGTTCCCACCGGGACGGCACGGCGCCCCATGGCCCCCGCCTCGCGTTTCGTCGACAGAGCCAGCAGACGCGGCTTGGCCTTCTCGGCCTGGCGAAAGACATCGTTGTCCACGACCCGTGGAACAGCCCCGGGCACGAATAGCATCGGGCTGCCGGCTCGGCGGCGGCACTCGGCGATACAGCGGTGATACAGGTCCAGGTACTGGCCCGCGATGCGTTTGTGGTCGAATGTCGTTACCGCTCGGCGGCGGGCGGCGGCGGCGAGGCGTCCGCGAAGCCCGGCATCGCGCACCAAATCGATCAGAGACCGCGTGATGGCGGGAATATCGCCGGCGGGGGTGATGAGGCCCTCTTGTCCATCGCGAACCAGTTCGGGGACCCCACCCGTATCAAAAGCGGCAATCGGCAGACCGCAGGCCAGGGCCTCCAGAACAACCAGCGGGCAGTTGTCGGCGTTCGGCGTATACAAGAAGATGTCGATAGCCGAGTAGGCAAAGGCCAGTGCGGTTTCGTCGGCGATGTGTGGGATATTGATGATACGAGGGTCTTGCGACGGTCTGTTGTCGCCGATATTGACAAAGACAAACTGACCGGCACCATTGAGCGCATTGAGAACCGCCTGGGTGTGGCGGCCGCCCTTCCACGGATTGGCCAGCGTGCCGCCGTGCGCGATGGCGCCCACGGCCAGATGATCCGGCGGAATACCGAAGCGATGGCGTGCCTCCTGCTTGTCGTGCGGACGGAAGACGTCCGTGTCCACGCCGTTGTAGATCAGATCCATGGGGTGGTCTCTGAGGACGGACTGCGCCACCTTATCATGGAGCCATCGCGACGGCACGACGATGTGCAGAAAGCTGTGGTCATAGATGCGTTTCTTATCGGCTAGCAAATTGGATGCGTTGTCGACGAACAGAGCCGGGTCAACAGACAGATTGGGGCAATCCCGGCAGTCCCGCCGCCAGCGATCGCAATCAAAGGCGTGCGCGCAGTGGCCGGTCAGCGCCTGCATGTCGTGCAGGGTCCAGACGACGGGCCGCCCATGCGACAACGGCGAGAGGCTGAAAGGATTGAAGTAACCTCCGTGAAGGTTGTGCAAGTGCAGGATGTCCGCAGCTCGGACGTGGGGGTTGAAGACCAGACGGTGGCTGCCCTGGAACTCGTAGTAGAGCTGCCCGGATTGCAGGCACACGGGGTGAAGGTGTCGGTTCTTCTCGATGGGAAAACTGAATGCATTGGGATCGTTCGACAGTTTCTCCCCCACCAACATCGCGGCACGGCAGCCCACGGCACGCTGGGCGCAGGCTAGCCGTGAAGCCACCTTAGCGGCGCCACCAGCCACGTCGTGCGTGTTGATATGCAGAATGGACAGGGCTGTGTCAGGCCGGTTCATGTAAGACTCTCGACGACGTCCTCCAGTACGTTTTCGGCAGGTCTCTGGCAGGTCATTGCGGCGATGATGCGCCGGGGCCGCTGGGCAAGTGTGCGGCCTTCCAATTGTGACTTGTCGGGGTCGCGTAACCACCGGGCGAAGACATCGCCCGTCCAGTTGCGGACGAGAAGACGGGAAACGGCATACAGGTCCACCGGAGGGCTGACATGGCCCTGCGTGTTGGCTAATGCGGCGGTGAAGCCTTCCGATGCGACCAGTTGGCGGGTCTCGTCGGTAAAGTCGCCGGCCGAACCGAAGGGATAGGACAGCAGGTTCACCGGTTGTCCAGTGAGGGCCTCCAACTGCCTCTTGCAGCCGACTACCTCCGCGAACTGATCGCGGACCGACAGGATCCGCAGCCTTGTGTGTGTTTGAGTATGGGCGCCGATCTCAATCAGCGGCGAGTCGGCCAGGCAACGCAGTTGCGAAAGTGTCAGCGGCCGCTTCGACATCCGTCCGATCAACGGCACGGCGGCCCAGGCAAGGATCATATCAACGACCGGGTCGATCTGATCGGCGGGCCTGTCGCGCAGAATCGAGCAGATATCGTCATAACACTTCAGACGCTGTGCCGGATCGGCCAAGGACCAGAAAAGCCTCTGGGAGCCACAAGTCAGAGCCAACGACGGCGGCAGCACGGAGTTCACAAGCAGGGCCTGTTCGAGGGCGTCCCACCAGAATTCGCGGTCGCTGCCAACCATCCGTGAGGTCACAAAAACGGTGGCCGGGATATTGTGCGCCTTGAGAATCGGCAAGGCCTTCGTGAGGTTGTCGGCATAGCCATCGTCAAACGTGACGGCTACGGTGTCCGGCATATACTGGCCGTGGCGGATCTCCTCTACAAGGGTCGGCAGCGGCACGACACGCAAATACGCCGCCAGTTCTGCCATGTGAGCATCGAAATTCTCCGGGCTGACCGCCAGGAGCTGGGCGTCAACGGGGTCATCGGCGACGCGGTGGTACAGAAGGATCAGTGGGTGCTCGATGACAACCCTCGGACGCCCGCCCCCCGAACTCGGCGCAGGCGTGGCCGCCACGGAGTCCCTCGGCTCCCCAGACACCACAGCGGGTTTTGCGGCATGATTCCCGACAGGCACGGCGGCCTTGCTGGCTCGGGCGGCCAGCAGAACCTGATAGTCCGGATCATTGTGGGCAAGAACCTCGTTGGACAACTGTTCGGCAGGCACGCCATCAAGAAAGGCCTTGGCCGCCGCCACGTTGCCGTACGCCTGAACACTCACACTGCCTTCAGGAAAGACCTCCTCCACGAGCATGCGCAGGCTCTTGTCCGTGAAGCGCCAGTATTCGCCCCAGCGGTCCATATCATAGCGTGATATCTGGCTGATGCCGGAGGCCGTCAGCAGCAATGTCCCGCCGGGTTTGAGGGCCTCGGCGGCGGTCCGCAGGGCCGCCTTGACATCGTAGATCATCTGAAGGGTCTGCGTCAGGACGATGCAGTCGTAGGCATCCCGCGGGATGTTCCGTCCGGTCGCCAGGTCGCCCACGAGCGTGGCCGTCTCCGAAGCCGCAGCACTCAGGACGTCCACACGAGTGGTCCGGGAGCCGTACTTGCGACTGTATTGGTCGTCGCCGACTTCCAGTACAACGCCTCGGATGGCGGAGGCATTCTCCGCAAGAAACCGTTCGATGTAGACGCGGTCGATGGGCGTTCCGCGGTCGTAGCCGAATGTCCGGCTGACGGGCTCGCATCCGGCGTTGTACGTGGCCTCCACGCACCGGGTCGAAGGCCGACCATCCTCCATGGTCCCAGGTTCGTCCCCGGCCCGCTCCGGCGAGAGAATCCTCTTGGCGTAGATCAGCAGAAAGAAACGCGTCTGAGCGGTCATCTTGAACGGTGGCTTGGTGGCGGGGTTGGTCAGACTGTCAAAGTCATGGATCATGTAGCGAAACCCCGCGGCCGCCAAGACCGCCAGTATCCTGTGAAGGCTCTGACCCGTTTCGGGAAAGCCGTGATACTCGATGACCAGCTCTTTCACCAGGTGCAACCGGTCGGCGATCTCCGTGATGACCTCGCTCTCGGCCCCTTCGATGTTGAGTTTCAGAAAGTTGATTTCGCCCTCGATATACCGGCTCAGCGGGACGACCCGCACCTTCGTATCGCCGGCCCCGCCGTAGAGGCTACCGCCGTCCGAGTGGTCGGCCGTAAAATCGAGCGTCGCGTCGGATTTGTGCAGACCCGCATCCACCACGGTGGCCATGATATTGTTGGCTCGGAGGTTCTTGTGCAGTAACTCGAGCGACTTGCCGTCCGGCTCGAAGATGGTGATTCGGGCGTCGGGGTATCGCTGCGCGACGTACAGGCTGAACAGGCCGATGTGTCCGCCCCCATCGATAATGACCGGTCGCGGATTGTCCGTCTCGAAGTCATAGATGCGCTGCAGGAAGATGTCCTTGGCCGCCATGTAGAACGACAGCAGGTCGTAGCAGTAGATCGTCAGGCCATTGAACTTGACGCAGTAGTCGCCGAACCGCTCCCGCCCCGCGAGGTTCCGTAATCGCTCGAAGTCCTGCCGTGTGCTCTCCGCGCGAATCTCGATCACGTGATGCGGCGCGACCGATTCCCGCAACGGCGGCGAGGCCGCCTTGTCGGCGGTTGCGGTGTATTCCTGAACCATCTGCGCCAATTCGGCCATCCGGTGTCGGTAGGTATGCTCTCGCAGTGTCCGCTCCTGGCCGGCGGCGGCGATATGGGCCCGTTCGGATTCGCTATCCAGGAAGTGCCGCAGCAACTCAGCGCAATGTTCCGCGGATTCGTAGGCCACAACCTCCCGGCCGGGGGCAAACAGTTCATGGAGATTGTCCTTGCGGTCGGTCAGCAACAAGGCCCCCATGCCCGTGGCCTCGTAGAGCCGCATGTTGTTGGCGTGCGAACCGGCAATGTCAATGTGGCGGTTCAGGACGACTCGGGCACGGCTGTAGAGTCTGTACATCTCCAGCCCGAAGAGCGGACCCTTGAAAAACTCGCGGGCCCGATCCGAAAGACCATCGTATCCGAAGCCATGCAGATTCATGGCAAAGCCGCGGTCGGCGAGGGCGTTGAATAGCTCGGTTCCGCCCTTGTGGCCGCCCGTGAACTGGCCTACGAAGGCAACGTCAACCGGCCGGTCCGATGGGATGTCCACGCGGTCCAGGAGGGTCGACTCGAAGCCCAGACGAAAGTACTCGGCGGGCTTGCCCAGACGGCGGAAACCGTCAACATAACCCGGTATGGAGGACAACAGTAGATCATAGGCCGACAGGTCCCGCATGGCCATCGTCAAGGGCGCGGCATGTTGGCCCACCATCAGACGGACAAAGGGTTTGACGGGATTCAGGACGTCGCTGGTGACTTGCTCCATCGCCAGGTTGATGATGATATCCGGCTTGAACAGGCGGACTCTGGCTTGAAGTATGGCGGCCAGATGCTCCGCCGTCATGGTGGCGATCTGCCGCGGGTCGGCTTGCGTCCGGGCGATCAGGCCGTTCTCGCGGGCCCAGGCGTATTGCATGAATGGGGCGTTGTAGATGATGTCGGCGGCTTCGTGGCCTAGGGCCCTCAGGTTCCTCGAGTAGAAGTCCGCCACGCCGAAACAGGTGGCCATACGGGCCTCATACTGCTGCTCGAAGGGCCGCATCTCGAGACCGGGGTTTTCGGCGTACAGGCGGGCGAGAAACGGCTCATAATCCGTGTTGACAATCAAGAATCGCAGCGACATATCAGGTCTCCGTGAGGAACGGGTTATCGGGTTGGACGGGTATGGGGCCGGATCGGCAACCGCGGCGCAGTCGGCCTCGACAACATGCTTGAGAGTATCGATCGGTGCGCCGTGAACATTGCCGCATCGACGCAACGGGAGATGGCCCCCGCGGTGTTCCTGAAGAAACAGACCCGTGAAACCAGCGGATATGGCGGGGCAGATTCCATCATCAGAACCGGGTGGAGACCGACGCCGGCTCGGCGGCGAAATATTCCCGCGCGGACTCCGTCCCCGTCGGTGGCCTCGACTGTCCAAAGTCAACCCACGAGGTCGACCCCGACGCGCACAAACCGCCCTCGCCGTTTCATGCGCGGCTCTTGTAAGCCCGCAGCGTCTTTCTGACTATTCGTGCTTCTTCCAGCCTGCCGGCCGCCTGCGAAAGCTCGCAATGCACCGCCAGCGTCAATTCACCGTACAACCGCCCCAGCCGCTCGCCTCGTCGCCGGAACAACTCGCCGTCCGTAACCCCCCATTGAACGAACCGCCGGATGATCTCGCCGCTGTCCCGACACAGGGCCTCCAGTCGGGCCGTCTCGCCCCCTCGGGCCAGACGTATCTGCTCGCCCAGACAGGCCTCCAACCGATCCAGGTCCTGCTCGATCCGATTGTCGTCAAGGTACGAGTCCATCTATGTCGTCGCCGCCCGACCGTTTAAACTGCGCTCCACCTCCTCCAACAGGTTCGCCGCATCCTGGTTCTCAGGGTCTACGGCGGCAATATCACCCAACATCTTCCTGGCCTCGCTCAACCGCGAGTCCCTGGCGTACAACGTCGCCAGACAGAACATCACGGACGTGTCGCCCGGGTGCATCCCAAGGTAGGATTCCAGGTGCCGGATTACCTCGGCGAACGACCCCATCATGCACGAAACCTGGAACAGCCCCAGCAGCGCCGTCAGATTGTCCGCGTCCCGCTCCAGGGACTTCAGATAGAGATCGAACGCCCGCGGCCCATCGTTGCGTTGCTGAGCGATCATGGCAAGCCCCGCGTAGGCCTTCGCACAGCCGCCGTCCAGACGGCAGGCGACACGGAAGGACAACTCCGCATTCTCCAAGTCGTTCTCCTGCAGCGCCACGACTCCCAGCCCTACATAGGGTCCGGGCTCATCCGGCCCGACCGTCGCGGCCTGCTCATAACACCTCTTCGCATCCGGGTATCGTCCGACCGTCGCATAGCAGTCGCCAAGTTCACACAGCAGCTCGCATCGCTGGGTCGTATTCTCGAATTCCGCCGTGTTGTTCGTCGTCACATCCATAGAGACTCTCTTCCATTGACCAGGTCCACGGCCCTTTCGAGCAGTGCGATTGCTGATGCGGGGTCCTTGGCGCGTCTGCGCAGTCGTCCTTCGAGAAGCAGTGTCTCGACCGTTGGACACGGGTCATTGACCTGCCGGCACAGCTCCCCAGCCCGTTGATAGTTGCCGCTGCGATAGTGAGCATCCGCCGCCAGTGACCGGACATACCATTCGTTGCCGTACCGCTCGGCAAGGTACTCGAACAGGCCGGCCGCCCGGGCCCACTGGCCCGCCGCGGCGTGTGCCCTGGCCTGTTCGAGCAACTGGTCGTACTGAAAAGGTATCTCGTCCGGCTCCACGCGACGGACCACCACACCGACACCCGGCAGGGCCTGCCGTAGCGGCGTATCGGGATGGTGTCGCCGGGCCTGCGCAATGGCTTCTCTCGTCCCGACCACCGCCCATTGCGCCGCATTGGAATCCTCCAGCTCGAACGCTGTGTCGGGATGGGCCAATAAGGGGGAGATCGAGTCCTCGACCCAGAAGTTGCGAATGGGAAACCCCTGCGGCACTACCGCCACAAGGTCTCCGTCGCAAGCCTCCAACGCGGCATCGATCCTCCGGCAGGCCGCTGTCTGGGGGTCCACCGCAACCGGCACAACATTGGGTATCGTACGACCGCCGATAGCAACCGTACCGCAGCCATGATCAGCCCCGAGCGCCTCCACATCCTGCGCCGGCAGCGGCAGATAAACACAATAAGGGTAGAACGTGTGGCGACGGACTGCTTCAAGCATCCTTGCGAGACTGTCGTTAAGCCGCTCCGCCACGATGATGATCGACAGGTCCTTGACGGCGCTCCAAGGCTTGGCCGGCCGCGTCGTGCGAACTGTCAGAAAGGTCTCGACAAACGCCTCCCGGTCCTGTCGGCCCTGATGTGATAGTCGCTCCGAGCCCCCGACCGGGCTGTAGAATTCCCCTGTAATCCTCCGGATATGGTAGAAATCCGTGAAGAAGACGGCCTTGCGCGTAAGGTCCCAGTCGATCAGGAGCTTCAGCTCCTCATTGAAAGGCCCCGTCTGATCCAACAGCTCCCTGTCGTGCATCAGGCTGACGTGTAACGTGTGATTGAAGCACAGCATCAGAAAACGATCGAAGTCCCGGCTGATCTCAAGGACCTTGCTCAAGACCGTTCTCATCCCATCGGGCTCAACCCGGCAGTACACCCGATACAGGTCCGTATAGGCCAGCCGGCAATCCGTCCGGCTCTCAAGTGCATCGACCAGGGTCTCGACGTGGTACGGATACAGCAGGTCATCGTCGTCAAGATAGGCAATGTACTTGCCCTCGGCATGCGCCAGCGCCTCATTGAGCGACGCCGCCTTGCCCAGATTCTCATCCCGGTTGATGAACAAAACCCGCTGGTCCCGTAGACGCTCCACAATGTCGTCCACACGCTCGCCTCCGTCGCGGACCAGGATGATCTGTACGTTCCGATAGCTCTGCCGCAACGCGCTCGACAGCGCCACCGGTAGAGACCCCCTGCGATTGTGCGTTGGAATCACAATCGTAACCTGTGGACCACGTTTTTCGGCGCCGTTGCAGACCATTCACAAAAACCCATCGACCAACTCAACTTCACCACTGCGTCGCAAAAGCCGGGTCTGTCTGTTGCGACAAGGTCGTCCCGGACATCCGCAACGGCGTATCGACGATACTCGGCTTTCTCTCGGCGTCGATCTCCATCTCGAACCGCGTAAACAGGTCGTTCACCACCGTCAGTTGGGCCTTGAGCGAGGCGTTCTCCTCAACATAACGGCGATACCGCGCGGGCTCGTAAGGTCCGTGCACGATCATCTCGCAGAACTGCTCGCTGATGTTGAAGAGAAACTCTCGCGGCAACACACTTTCAGCCCCCAGGAAGTTATGGACGACCGGCTTGAGACCACAGGCCATCGCCTCGAGGACCGCCACCGGGTGACCCTCGCAGATGCTTGTACAGAGGATATAGTGCTTGTCCGCCAGCCAGGCCGCGACATCGTGCTGGTAGCCCTCGAAGACCACCACGCCCTCCAAATCCAGTGCCCGCACCATCTGCCGCAAGTACCGTTCAAGAGCTGCGTCCTGAATAGTCCCGGCAACGAACAGCCTGTATTCGGGGTCGATGTAGTGCAGCTTCTGCATGCACTGCAATGCAAGAGCTGGATTCTTGACCATCCGCAGATTGGCAATCATGGCCAGATTCTTGCCCTTGTCGCGCGCCGTAAAACGGAACTTATCCAGATTCACGCCGTTGGGAACTGTCTGGACGGATGTTCTGGCCTGTATATCCGGCACGGCCGCGGTCAGGGCCTCCAGCGTGGCACTATTGCCGACGGCAATGAGCGTATCCACGTTGGACCAGTCGACCTGCCTGGGCCATGGCGCGTAAGCCTCGTAGCGGTGGAGCCTTACGATGTTCCGCGAGACCTTGGGCATCTGCGATGCCCTGGCCGCGAGGTTCGTGCACCACTCGAACCAGCAGATATCCGCCCACTGCATGGTCTGCCGCAGTTCTTCCTCGGTTCGGCCGTCAAAAACCCGAGTCTGAAACCGTTTACGCGTGAATTCCACAATCTCGTTGAGGAAGCTTGACCCATCGGCGCCACAGAAGAACGCTATCCTGGGCCTCTTGTTGAGGATCAGGTCCACCATCGGCTGAATCACGCGCTGCTCCGGGCTGAGCTTCAACGAGCACAATAGTGCCTCGACGGCCGCGGCCTTGTCGTTTTGGTCCAGCAGCACCGCCGCAGCTCGGTTGAGCACGTCGGCGCTGAGAATCTCCAGCCGCTGCATATCGCCGAACAAGGCCATAGCCTCCCGAGCGCGTCCGGCCGCAATGTATGTCTCAGAGAGATTCCACAGTATCTCGCCGCTGTCCGGCCGCAGTAAACGAGCCCGCCGCAGGTGGTCGATGGCCTCATCCGACCGCCCCAGACAGTGCAGAATCGCCCCGGCGTCGTTGAGGGCTTCCGCGTCATCGGGCGAATGCGCAAGGTGTCTTCGGATGTGTTCGAGTGCCGCCGAGTGCCGCCCCGATTGGGCCAACTCGAGCCCTGTCCGGTAGTCGTCTGTGTGGCCGTCCATGTGTACCTCTTCGAGTATTGTGGTTTTTAGCGTCTTGGCCCCGCCAGGCAGGGCAAGGCTGCGAAGCGACCGCAGAGGACCGCCCTGCGAACAACGTGCAAAACCCATGCCGAGCCGCCTGCGGGCACGACAAGGGCACTCCGACCTTTCTCACCGAGGAATCTGTACGGATGTCGAACACCCGTGTAGGCCAAACGGTCAGGAACCAAAGGCTGCATCGTGGGAATATGGGAAATCTAGGAAGACTAGATAAAGTCCAGGAGCGAGATCGAGATGAGCTTGCCTGCAACCGCCAGCGACATCTCATAGAGAACTTGCCGCCTGGACAGGTCGATAGCCACTTGGGTGATGTCCGCATCCCGCAAACCCGAGGCCTCGTCCTCAGTGTTGTACTGGATGTCCTCCAGCATCTCGCGAAGGCGGTCGAGAAACCCTACCTTTGAGCCCACCGAGGTGGTCTTTTCAACCAGGAGGTTTCGGACTTCATCCAGTGCCCCCATGGATACGTTCCGCAACTCGTCAATGCGCCCATCCGACAGGTTGCGGTCATTGAATAGCAGGTCGCGAATATTGATCAGGGTCTCGAAGACGTCGTGAGTGCCCTCAAAAGACACCATATCGACCCCTGTCTGTGTGATGCCCGTCGTATCGACGAACAGGACCTTGCCCGTTCGGGAGTCCACCACCGCCTGGTTGGCGGTGCCGTCGGCATTGACCCAGGTCCGGCCGTCGTCGATGGACAGCTCAAATGTGCCGTCCGCGTTGGCGTCCGCAACGGTCAACCAGACCGTCCCGGTAACACTGCTGGTCCCGCTGCCGACGGTCGCGCCCGTCTCCCCATAAACGCAACTCTGACCGCGATTCTGGACACGAAACAGGTCGTCTCCGACATAGAACGCGCCGGCATCCACCCCCGGCGCCACTTCAATCATGCGCCCATCGACCGCCCCCTGATAGGTCACGCCGATAATCCGCCCGTTCTCACGCTGCACGGCGAACGGTGCCGAAGACGTGCCCCCTCCGCCGAACAGATACTGGTCCATGTGGCGGGCATTGGCGAAAGAGACAATCTGTTCAAGGGCGTCGTTGACCGCCTCGGCGACCCGTTCGCGCCCCGTCTGGTCGTAGGTTCCGCTGATGATCTGACTGAGGCGCACCCTCTCATCCGCCAGCACCTGGCTCATGTTCTGCATCACGTTCAGGCCGATCTCCAGCGTGTCTGTTGTCTCTGCTATCTTGGCCGTGTACTTCGCCAGGGCCCGCTGCTGGGATTCAAGCCCCAGAATGCGGTACGCCGCCGATGGATCGTCCGAAGGCCGATTAATCCTCGCCCCGGTCGAAGCCTGCTCCTGCAGCCGCATCATCGATTTCGTGTGTAACTGCAACGCGAAGCTGACATTGCTATAGATGCTGTTGAGGGTTCCGCCCATTGCAATCCTTCACATTCGAGGCCGTTACAACATGTTCATCAGAGTCATCATCGAATTGTTGTACGTGCTCATGTACTTGGCCACCGCCTGAAACATCTGCTCGAATATCAGCAATTGAGCCGCCTGGTCGTTGATATCGACGCCGCTGATTTCGCTCTGCTGGTTCATCAGACTCTGCACCATCATCTCGATGTTGTTCTGCCGCGACAGGTTCAGCGACAGCTTATGCCCGAAATCCGTCACCATCCGGCGGTAGTACTCGCTGCAACTGACATGGCCCAGAGCACCGACCGCGGTGTCCTTCAGCGCGGCCATCGCCAGGGCGTTGGCGTTGTCGGACATCTCCGGTCCCAACGCCGCCGCCGCGCGGGCGGGTGTGTCAATCAGATGTCGGTCGACGCTCATGTCGATGGCCCCGTTGCCGGTGAAAAACGTATTCAAACCGGCGGCGGCAAGAAAACCGGACGTGTCCGACGTCGCATAGGCGTCCACTTCAAAGTAGTCGCCCGCCGCGGTGTCGAGATCCCCGATGGACAGGGCCACCTTCAGGCCGTTGCCCACGTCAAGCCTGTCACCCGGAGCATAACCCGCCCCGATATTGAGCGTATTGACGGGGTTGCCCGAACCGTCGGTGACAACCAGTTGCAGACTCCCGCTGCCCACGGACCCCGTCCCCGAAACAGTGAACGTAAACGTGTCGTTGACGGAGCCTGTATAGACACCGGAGACGCTGATAGTCGGTGGCGATGCGCCGTGCAGGCTCGTAAGCGACGGTTCGGCCGTGACCGCCGGAAGAAAGTCAAATCGATAGTCCGTATCCGCGATGATCGTCAGCCGTGAACCGGCGTCCGACGCCGTCAGGCCGGTAATCGCCGATATCGCCGCCGCAATGTCCGCCAGCGTGTCGTTGGCCGAATCAACAGTGATGGCGTGGCGAGTCACTTGGCCTGTCGACGTGTCCGTCAAACGGATACAGAAGCTGCCGTCCGAAACCGGCCCCTGAAAATCCGCAAGGCGGTCGCTGGGCATGATCCACCCGTCCAGCCTGGCAAAGGACCCCGCCGAACCGACTCCCTGTACGTGCAGCGCATTCACCTGCGTCACCAGCGATTGGGCCAGCAAGTCCAGATTCGTCCGCAGGTTCGTTAGTTCGCCGTTGACCAGCGAGACCAGGGCCCCCAGCCTGCCCCCTTCGACATTCGTGCGATACTGAATAGACCCCTCCATCGCCACGCCCATCGCGTTGTCCAGTGTAAGCCCCGACACGAGCTTCTCTGTGCTGGAGCCCATCACCAGAGGCATCCCCGCGATGGTTACGTCCACGACGCCGTACTTACGCTCGTATGTCTGTACGCCAGCCAGCCTGGCAAGGTCCGCAATCGCCTGGTCCCTCTGGTCGCAGAGGTTCCCGGTCGACCCGCCGGTCGCCTGCAACCGCTCGATGTTCTCGTTAAGAGCGGCGATGCGCGAGGCGATGGAGTTGATCGACTCGATTACATTGTCGATTTCAAAGCGAATCTGCGTATCAAGAGCGCGGAGGAAGGTGCCCAGGGTGCGGAACTGGGCGGTCAGGGACTGGGCGTCGCTGACCAGTTGATTCTGCCAGACCGGCTGCGCCGGGTGAGCCGCCAGGTCCGCCATGGAACTGAAGAACCGGTCCATGGCGGCGTTGAGTCCACCGGCATTGTCGGTCAACTCACCCAGGGCCGTCTCTATCGAGGCGAACGTGATATTCTCCTGGGTCGTGAACTCCAGGGCCGACTTCTGCCGGAGAATCTCCTGTTCGAGCAGCGTGTCGATCACACGGCTGACGCCCGTCACGTTGACGCCTCCGCCCAAAAGGACCCCGTTGCGAAAAGACGAATACGCCGGCGTCAGGTCGACACGCTGCCGGTGGTAGCCTTCCGTGGCCGCGTTGGCGATATTATTGCCAATCACATCAAACGCCCGCTGGGCCGCCTTGATCCCCGTCAGACCTATCGAAATATCCGCCATGGTTTGATCGTTCCGCTCTGCGCCGGCCTTTTCAGTACCGGCAAACGACTTACTCTTAGAAACTGATGTCCATCAGGGCCCCGGCCCCGCTTCGGCCTGTCGATCCGTCGCTGCGATACGTCAACGGGCTCGATGCCGAGAGACCCGCGATCCCATTCAACAGCAGCCCGTTGATGCGGGCGCAATCCGCCAGTAGCCCGGCCGTGGCCAGATGCCGGCTCCGCAAATGTTCGGCCAGTGTTTGCAGCCGGGCTTTTCTTTCGGCCGCCGCCGTCTTCCGCGGGCCCGTCAGGCCGTGTTCTATCCTCGTTAGTGTAATCGTCCCAGGATCGCAACCCATGCCCTGGGCGATGACCCCGCAAAGCAACCTGCGCTGCTCCTCGACCTGTGCATAATCCGCGGCATCAGCCCGAATCCGCTCAAGCAGACCGCTCATGGCGTCCGCATCGCGTTTGACAACCCCGACGCGCAGCTCGTCGAGCCACCGCAGGCTCGTCTCCAGGTGTTTGATATCGGTGTCCAACGACTCCAACAGGGCGTCCACCGCGTCAAGACACTCATCCGGCACGGCGGTAGCGGCGTCGAATTGTAGCTTGGCGATCACCATCGTGGCCTCACACGCCCTGTCCCTGATCAAGCGGTTTACCCGGTGCGGCTACCCCATCCGCTTGCAGCGACTGATAGATCTGCTTCCAAAGACCCAAGCCCCCCTGCCTGCCCAATTCGTCGGCCAGGTGGAACCAGAACAAGTCGTACGTCTGAGCGGCCGCTCCATCGACTTCAAAACCCCACTGCCCGACCGATTCCTTCATCTGCTCCAGAACACGGTGCATCAGAACCGACTCGAACTGCTTGGCGAACTCCATCTTCTTGGCGTCTATGATCGGAGCGGTGGTATCCAACTTGCCAACAAGGTTCGCGACGCTCACGGGCGAGTTTGCGGTCAAATGGTCGACACTCATGGACAGTCCCTCCTACATCGGTTCAATTCTGGCCTGCAGCGCACCGGCCGCCTTGAGGGCGTTGAAGATTGCCACAAGATCGCGCGGCGTCGCGCCGATGGCGTTCAGCGCCTTGGCCAATTCCGATACGGTAACAACGTGCTCAACGGGAATCAGATAGGTCTCGGTTTCTTCGACGCCGACGAACGTATCCGGCACCCGCTCGGTCGTGCCGGCGTTCGAGAACGGGGCCGTCGGCTGCGAAACAATCTCCGTCTCCTTGACCTTGACCACGAGACTGCCCTGTGAAATGGCCACCGGCGAAATGCCCACGTTCTCTCCCACAACGATGGTGCCCGTACGTTCGTTGATCACGACCACGGCGGGATAGTCCACCTTCACATCCGGCAGGCAGATCTGATCGATGAACCCGGCAATGCCCGATGTGGGAACCGCCTCCGGGATGCGGACGCGAACGGCCCCCGCATCCGCCACCTGCGCAGCATCCGGGTATAATTGGTTGATCGCCTTGCCGATACGTTCTATCGTCGCAAAGTCGTTGTTTCGAAGCAGCAGCGTAATAAAGCGGCCCTGCGGCGTGGTCTGCCAGAACTGCGACAGCTCTGCACGCTCCACGGTGGCCCCGCTGGCAATCCGGCCGACCGTCAGGTGATTCTTGGAAACCGACGCCTGACTGCCTGAGGCCCCCCACCCGCCCAGACTCACCGGACCTGAGGCCACGGCGTACACGTTTCCGTCAAGACCCTTGAGTTCCGTCGGCAGAAGCATCCCCCCCTGAAGGCTCTTGGCGTTGCCCACGGACGACACATCCACATCCAGCCGCATCCCCTCACGATCGAACGGTCCCAGCTTCGCGCTGACCAGCACCAGCGCCAGATTGCCCGTAGTCAGGTCCGAGGGCGAAACGGTGATGCTGTCGTTGCGCAGCAGGCTTGCAAGCACCTGTCTGGACGGCACACTCGAATCGCCCGTGTCGGCCAGCCCCACCACCAGGCCGAAACCCGTCAACGGGTTATCCCGGACACCCTGAATATCGACAATGTCCTTGATGCGCTCAGCGCGGGCGGCCGAAGCCATACACAGAACCGCCGCCACAAGCAGCCAGCCCCGCGCGAAACCCGCCGATCCGGCATATCTTTGCCGGAGCCTCATGAGTCGGCTTTCACAGCGTTCCATCATTTCATCTACCTCAGAAGGGCCAGACCTTGTCGAATATGGAGCCCAGCCAGCCGGGCTTGTTGTACGGAGCGGCCACGCCGGAGTGTCGCGTCACGATCCGGAAGTTGGCCACCTGTTCGCTCTTGACGACATTTCCAAAGCTGATATCACTTGGCTTGACGATGCCGCTGACCTCGATAACCTGGAGGTCGTCGGCGATGTTGCGGCTTCGCGTCCCCATCACCACGAGGTTGCCGTTGGGCATGACATCCATCACGACCACCGTGATCATGTCCGTAAAGCTGCGTTCATCCTTATAGTCCGCCTTGCCCTTGAGTTCATTGGCGGATTTCGCCGACATGGTGAACCCCGGAATGCTCGGCAGAATATGGTCGATGCCCAGCTCTCCGTCAAACGTCGTGGACCGGCTGACTTCTTTCTTGAGGTCGCGCTTCGCCTTGTTGTCGATCTTGCTGTCCTCAGTGACGGCAATGGTCAGCACGTCTCCGATCTCGCGGGCGGTATCGTCCGCGTAGAACGAGCGCGAACCCGCCAGCCGCTTCGCGTAGATGGAATCGGCGAAAACCGGCTTCACCTCCGCGGCGACAAGGCATACCATGATCACATAGAGCATCCGTATCTTCATTATCACTCCTTGCTTAGAATACCGGCTCCACCGTGCCTTCATCACGGACCTTGCAGATGATGACCCGCTGCGAGTCGATATTCTGAACCTTGATGAACTGTCCGGTGCC
>DSDB01000407.1 GCA_011057845.1 Phycisphaerales bacterium
CCACGGATAGCCGGAATCGTGCAATAGGAGCACTTGTGGCTGCATCCTTCACTGATTCGCAGATACGCCCAGTGCCCGCTCGTCGTCAACACCCGCCCGCTGTCGTCGGCGCAGTCCTGCGGGCATGATCCGAGATAACTTCTTTGCTCACAACCACTTAGAACATCAATGGCAATCCGGCCAATCCGGTCGCGTTGAGCCAACCCCACCACGGCGTCAATACCCTCGACTTCCTCAAGCAAGCGCTCGCCCAGACGCTGAGCCAGGCATCCGGCGACGAGCACCCGTTGGACGGGCCCCGTACTCTTGTAGCCGACAACCTCGCGGATCGTCTCGATCGCCTCCTGTCTGGCCGGCTCGATGAAACCGCAGGTGTTGACCACAACAACGTCTGCGCTGGCGAGGTCCGCGCCGATGGTAAAACCGGCCACCGCCAGTTCCGCCAACATCCGCTCGCTGTCTACGGTGTTTTTCGGACAACCCAGCGATATCAGTCCTGCCGTGGGCGTTTTTTGTCGTTTCATCATGCCGCGACAATAGCACCAGTTTGGTCTTTCGTCCATCGGCAGCGTTGCGGTAAAATGAACCCGCTGCCTGAATTGTGCATATTTTTGGGGGTACGGACGATAAACGGAAATGTGCAATACTCCGCAATCGCGTTTCGTCAGTCCCTGTGTCGCGCGTAACGGCCTCGGGGTGGATGCGCGCACCTCGCTGTAGTGGCGAACAAAAATCCATGGTAGTCTGTCAGATTTACTCCAAGTGCACCAGGTTGATTCTGGTGTTGGCGCTGGGGGCCGTTCTGGTCGGGCAAGGGGGCTGCGCAGACTATGTACCGGAGAAAGCGACCGAGTTGCAGGCCCGGAGCATTCTCAATAACCTCAGCCGTATCCAGCCGGTGCCCGATCCCAATATTCCGGTGCCGGATGTCTATAGGACCCCGCCCAGGATCGTCGAGCAGAATGTCGGAGGCACCACAGAGTACAAGTTGTTTTACTTCTGTAAGTACCATCGCGCCGACCAGCTTCAGGGCATTGTCCATGCACAGTTCGCGTCTACGTTATTCGGCAAGATCGGCCAGGAGACCTCGCACAAAGACTACACGGTCACGGCCAATCCCGCGACCAACCAGCTGATCATCCGTTGCCCGACCCGCGAGGATGTCACAGCCGTGCTGGAGTTGCTCCAGAGCGCCGACGTGCCTCCGATTCAGGTCAGGATCGACTGCCTCATATCGGAGCTGTACGCCGATCTGACGATGGACAAGGAGATCACGCTGCAAATCGAGAACTTCCTCGGCGAACATATTGCCCTTGGGGGCAAGGTCGAGGGAGGCGAACTGCTCCCGGCGTTTCCGGGCGCGGCCCTGCGGGAGCCGGCCCGCGCAAAGTTCGGCCTCAAGGTGGGGTTCGGCCACCAGATCGGCATCGCCGGCCACGAGTTCCGCGCTCTTGTAGACCTTTTGATCTCCCGCGGCTACCTCAAGATCCTTATGAACCCCACGTTGGAGGTGGTCAACGGCCAGCAGGCCCGCATCGAAACGAAAGAGCACGTGCCATTGCAGCAGATATCCATTCGCGGGGCGCTCGATAGCTTCCTTGAGACGCGCACCGAATACTATGACGTGATCGACTCACTGCAGATTACACCGCACGTCTTCGCCGACGGTTATATCGGACTGGAGACGAACGCCAAAATCAGTGCCAAACTGACGCCCGAAGGCATCGTTCAGATTCCCATCGTCACCGAGCGGACCATCAGCAACAAAGAGAACCGAATCCGCCACGGCGAGAGCCTGATTATCGGAGGGATCCGCAAGAGCGAGAAACGCGACGTCATCCGGGGGGTGCCGGTGTTCAAGGACATACCCGTGATCGGCGGTCTCTTCAGCGGGCGCGACTTCGAGGAGCGGGCCAAGGAGATTATTTTCATCCTGACGCCGACCATCTCCACGGGTGGCATCCCAAACAGGGAGATGGTCGAACAGATACGGCAGATGCATGAGCCGCCTATCCCTTATGAAGAACTCCATCAGGTGATCCTGGATCCCTTCGGCTTCGACACGCAGGAACGCGAGCGTCAGCGTCAACTGCTTGAAGCAGAGGAGGCCCGGATGCAGGCCGACGCGGAAAAGGCCCGAGCACGTATGGAGGTCCGCCGGGCCACGGAACAGGCCGACACCGCACGCCGCCGGGCCGTTGAGGCCCAGGCCGAACTCGAACGGCTGAGACTGGAAGCCGAGCGTACCCGCCTTGAGGCGGAGAAGATCAAGGCCGAGGCCGATAAGCTCGCCGCCGAAGCCGCCAAAGCCCAAGCCGAAGCCGACAAGGCCGCCACCGACACGAGCCAACCGCCACAGGACATGCAGGATGCCGTTGCTCCCGACAAACCGGCGGACACCATGCCCAGCGATACCGAGGAAGCCCCACGGCCACCGGCCTCCGACAGACCGGCTGAGACGTCCGGGCCTGCCCGGAAGCCCATGGATTCGGCCCAGAGTCCGCCGCAACCTCCGACCGGCAAGGCAAGAACCGCTGACCGTCCGTATCCACTGACCGAACCGAATGAGCCTACGGAACATCCGAAACCCCTGTCGATCGTGGCTGACTCACCGGCCGAGTCGGTCGCTCGGCTGTCCCAGCCGACCGAGAACCCGGGAATCAAATCCAGCGAAAACAAGATAGCAGTGGCCCCCGCCACTACGGATGCCCCTATCCTGCTGACAAAACCGTCTGGGGCAGGACAGGCGGGCGGCAACGCCGTGCTCGATGTGGCAGGCGGCCTTGCTGCAATGCCCAAGTCTTTTGACACACCCGGTCGACTGGCCCCCCTCCCCCCGCCCGCGCCCGAGCCAGCGTCTTTTCTGTTGGTTCCCGGTGGCGTAACATGGTATAATTGGGTATTTGGTCCGCTTGAAGAAGCAGAGGCGACCGCCTTATCGACCAGCGGCCCGCGACGAATTAACTCCGGCACAGACGCCGACAATATGCAGAGACCCCAGGAACCCGCACCGGTACTGGAACCGGTGATGCAGAGATTCACAGACCTGTAACCGCTCGCACCGCGGCCTACACCTCTGAAGGACGCTCCGCTTGACGCGGCCGATGCGCACGAGCAAGAACTCCTTAAGGAGGGCCGAGAAAAGTGGACCAGGACAATTTCAACAAAGCGCCGCATCCGCCCACAAACCCGCCTCACCCGCTTCCGGACGATCCCGAAGCCCCTATTCCATTTGATCTCGACGAACCTGCCGCCCCGCCCGCTCCAGCGAAACCCGCGTCCGTCTCGCATGCGCCGCTGAGTATGGGCAATGCGCCGGCAACCCAACCAACGCCTCCCGGCGCCGCCCCAAAGTCTGCCGCCGCCAAGCCGGCACCACCCAAGATCGTCGTCAATCAGCCTATCACGCGGCCCCAGCCCAGGATCGCCCCGTCCACCGATCGGATTACAGGAGTCAAGACCTTCTTTACGAAACTTCATCCCGGGGCGCTGGATTTTCAGGATGAGCAGATTATCGACTGGATCAAGGCCCATCCGAACATCCGAATCAAGATGACGAACACCTGCGTCGGCGAGGTCCAGGCCAAGAAGACCGAACCCAATATCATTATTACCATATGGTACTGATGCGGCTGACACTGTGATGACAACTCACGTTTTGCTACATTCCGGCTACAGTGCCAGCGGCGCAAAAAAACGGGGCAGGCATAAGTGCCTGTCCCTACATGACTTACGTACTAGCGGGGGCAGGATTCGAACCTGCGACCTCCGGGTTATGGGCCCGACGAGCTACCAGACTGCTCTACCCCGCGATCAATATCAATTTGTCTGAGGACTTCTGGCGACGTATATCACGCCACCCACGCACCGATCATATCACACCACGGGGTGGTCCGCAAGTGTGTATTTGAAAAAACTACAGATTCTCGCGGATCTTTGCCGCAAGGGCCTCGATCCGGCCCTGAGGATACCTATACGCCGGCCAATTCGTGAAAATGCCATCGCCGGTGCGGCGGGGAATGATGTGAAAATGCACGTGCTCGACCAGTTGCCCGGCCGATCGGCCGTTGTTGCCCAGAATGTTGTAGCCCTCGGCACCCACCGCGGCAACAACGGCACGAGCCACCTTGCCCAGCCGGGCGCAGAAGGCCGCCAAGACATCCTCCGGGCAATCGCCAATCCGGGTATAGTGCTGTTTGGGAATCAACAAGGTGTGCCCATCGCTGAGCGGGCCGATATCCAAGAACGCCAGGACAACATCATCCTCGTAGACTTTGGCCGTGGGGATGCTGTCGGCCACCATCTTACAGAATATGCACTCGTCCTGGCTCATCCAAGCCCTTATAACTGTTCAACATGCGGTCCAGCCTGACGCCGGCGGCCGGGCTGTCCGTATTCCGCCCTTGGAGTGCTTGACTACGAATTCTCCGGGGCCGTATCAGCCCCCTGCGCACCGGCGGACCCCGCCGATGCCTCGGTCTCTTTGGCCTGCGACTCAGCGACCGCTTCAGTCGCCTTTTCTGCCATCTTCGGCTCCGGCGTCGCCGGCTCCGTTCGGGTATGAGGGCGTTGCTTAGCGGTTCTGTGTTTCTTCTTCGGGGCCTCATCGGCGCCGAGCAGTTGCAGCAGGACGAGCTGGCCGTTGTCGCCGAGACGCCGCTGAGACAGACGGATAATCCGGGTATAACCGCCGGGCCTGTCGAGGTACCGTGGACCCAGTTCGCTGAACAGCTTACCGACCACGGTGCCTTTACGAACCGGCTTGCCGTCCACGGTCTCGACGATATCACGGTCGCCGAGCATGGCTATAGCCTGACGGCGGGCCGCCAGAGTGCCCTTCTTGGCCACGGTGATCAGTTTCTCGGCAAAGGGTTTGACCTCCTTGGCCTTCTGAATGGTCGTCGATATGGTCTCGTGCTCGAACAGCGAAGCGGCCATATTACGCCGCATGGCGAGACGATGCTCGCTTGTTCGGCTCAATTTACGTCCAGCTACTCTATGACGCATAAGCTCACATTCCTTACCCACTGGGGCGTTGCAACACCGGAGGCGTCCGTCAGCCCTGTGCCTCGGCGGCCGGCGCTTCTTTCTTCAAATACTTCTCAACGTCCTGCATGCCCAGCGAAAGCCCGATATCGGCGAGCTTGCGCTTGACCTCCCGCAGGGATGTCTTGCCGAAACTGCGAATCTTGAGCAGATCGCCTTCCTCCATGGAGGCGATCTGTCCAACCAACTCGATCTTGGCCGAATCCAGACAATTGCTGGCTCTGACACTCAACTCCAGCTCCTGGATGGGCATGTTCAGCTTTTGGACGAGTTCCTCATCAAGAGTTTCCTCTTCGGCAGCCTCGGAGAAACGCGAGGCCACCGTTTCATCGCCGAGTTCGGCGTACTGAACAAATGGATTCACATGCTTGCGGAGGATCTTGGCGGCCTCGACCAGGGCCATCTCCGGTGAAACCGTTCCGTTGGTCCATATCTCGATGATCAGCTTGTCGTAGTTGGTCTTCTGGCCTACGCGCGTGTCCTCGGTGGAATAACGGACGCGTGTAACGGGGGAATAGACGGCGTCGAGCAGGATGCGGCCGATTTCCTGATCGAACCGGTCGCTGTCGGCGATTCGCTCGGAGGCGGGCACATACCCACGGCCACTCTCGACGACCATCTCCATCTCGAACTTCACGTCCTGAGTCAAGGTGGCCAACACCTGATTCTTGTTGAAAATCTCAATGGCCGGATCGGCGACAATATGTGCGGCAGTGACGGTCCCCGCCTTGCCGACCGAGACCTTCATGGTCTTGGGGCCCTCGCCGCTGAGGCGGACGATCAGACTCTTCACATTCAGCACAATATCCGTCACATCCTCCATCACGCCCGTGATGGAGCTGAACTCGTGGCTGACTCCTGCGATCTTCATGGATGTAACGGCGCTGCCTTCGAGCGAGGAAAGCAACACACGCCTCAGGCTGTTGCCGATCGTTGTGCCGAATCCGCGTTCGAAAGGCTCGACGCTGAATCGGCCGTAAGTATCGCTCGAAACATTCGCGTCCCGTTCGACACGAGTCGGCAACTCCAAACCTCGCCACGTAACTCGCATACAGGCCTCCGATCTAAAAAAGACCAACACTTATTGTCAAAGGACGCCGGCAGACTTTCCGAAGCCGACATGCCTCTGATGTTCCACCAATAACCGCGGCGTTCTGCATTGCCGCCGCGCCGGCGTCAAAAATGATTCCTGCCGGAATTTGCATTACCTCGAGCAGAACTCAACAACCAACTGCTCCTCGACGGGGATCTGAACGTCTTCGCGCGACGGCATCGCCACGATGGTGGCCTCGGCCGTCTCCCGGGATAGTTGCAGCCAGTTCTGCACTGTGAAATTCGGATTGCTTTCGAGCTGCTGCTTGACGAGTTTCAGGCTGCGATCCGACTTCTTAACCGTGATCTTGTCTCCGATGCGGACGGTGAAGTCGGGGATATCGACCTTCCGACCGTTGACATAGATATGGCCGTGCGCGATGAGGAGCCTCGCGGCCTTGCGGGACGGCGCGAAATTCAGCTTGTATACGACATTGTCCAGGCGGCGTTCGAGCAGTTGCAGCAGGGTCTGGCCCGTGTTGCCCTTGCCGCGTTCGGCCTCATGGAAATACCGCATGAACTGCTTTTCCAGCAGGCCGTAATGCCTCTTGACCTTCTGCTTTTCGCGAAGCCGGACGCCGTAATCGCTCGGGCGGGGCCGTCGCCAGCCATGCATCCCCGGCGCGAGATTCCGCTGGCGTTTCTCGACCTGGCACTTCGCCGTTTCGCACTTGACGCCCTTGAGGAAGAGCTTCATGCCTTCCCGGCGGCACACTCTACAGGATGGACCCAGATAACGTCCCATGTGTTCACTTGTCTCCAAAAACCTGCATCGGAACGGATAGGGACCCCGTTCCAGCCGTTTATTCCCATTGCCTAGACACGTCTTCGTTTCGGTGGTCTGCAGCCGTTGTGGGGCAGCGGGGTTACGTCTTCGATAGCCGTAATCCGCAGACCCGCCGACTGCAACGCGGAAATCGCCGACTCCCGTCCGGAGCCGGGACCCTTGACTCGGATTTCAACCTCGCGAACCCCGCTGCGCATGGCGGCGCCGGCGCATCGCTGGGCGGCCTGCTGGGCCGCGAACGGGGTGCTCTTTCGCGAACCCTTGAACCCCACGCACCCGGCGCTGCTGCGGCAGAGCGTATCGCCGTCCACATCCGTGATGGTAATCAGGGTATTGTTGAACGTGGCCTTGATATGCACGATGGCCCGGGCCACGTTCTTCTTGATCTTCTTCTTTGTACTCTTCGCCATGATGGGTTCCTGCCAATATGCCGACACCCCGCCGGTGATGTGTCCACACCGGTTGGGGGCTTATCGATTCTCTTTCACGCCCTTCTTGCCGGCGACGGTCTTGCGCGGCCCCTTACGGGTGCGCGCGTTGCTCTGGGTGCACTGCCCCCGAACGGGCAGCCCGCGTCGATGCCGAATGCCCCGGTAGCAGGCGATATCCCGCAGACGTGCGATGTTCTGCGACATCTGCCGGCGAAGCTGGCCGCCGACGAGATAGCTGCGGTCGATAATCTGGGTAATCCGACTCAGCTCATCCTCAGTCAGGGTGCCGGCCTTGGCGACCTTGTCGATCTTGGCCTCCTTGAGGATTTGCTCGGAGGTGAACCGGCCGATCCCGTGGATATAAGTCAGCGAGATCCAGATCGACTTCTCGTTCGGAATATCAACACCAACGATACGCGGCATAGCGTCTCCTTTTCGTCTCTGGGTCGGTTCAGCCCTGACGCTGTTTGTGGCGTGCGTTGGTGCAGATCACCCGCACGACGCCCTTGCGACGAACAATCTTGCAGTTTTCACAGATACGTTTTACAGAACTTCTGACTTTCATCTTATCAGTCCGTCCAATCGGCCGATTTCCGAAAACCTGCCATACGGCCCGGCGCCCGCCGGGCGGCGCGGCGCTACTGCCGCAAAACGATGCGCCCGCGGTTCAGGTCGTACGGCGACATTTCGACAACGACACCGTCGCCGGGCAGGATGCGTATAAAGTGCATACGCATCTTGCCTGAAACGTGCGCCAGAACCTTGTGGCCGTTTTGAAGCTCCACACGGAACACCGCGTTCGGCAAGGCCTCGATAACTTTGGCCTCTAATCTGATTGTCTCCTTCTTTGCCATACTTCAAGCGTGCTGATAGGCCGCGGCCGGCCGGTGGTCACGGGTGTTGCGTCAGTACATCACAGCCGCCGCGGGTGATCGCAATCGTATGTTCAAAATGCGCCGAGCACCTTCCATCAGCCGTCACAACGGTCCATCCGTTGCGAAGCGTCTTGACGGCGTGGCCGCCGGCATTAATCATCGGCTCCACGGCCAGGACCATGCCCTCGGCCAGGACGATATCATCGACCAGCAGTTCGCGGCTGACGAAGTTCGGCACGCGCGGCTCTTCATGCATCCGGGTGCCGATGCCGTGGCCCACGAAATCGCGAACGACGGAAAAGCCCGCCGCCTCGGCGTAACTTTGCATGTCGCGGGCGATTTGGGACCACTTCAGGCCCGGAACGACCTTGCGAATCGCAATCTCGAGCACTCGCCGGGTCACGTCGATCAGCCGCCACCGATCCGCCGACACCTCGCCGATCGCCAGCGTCATCGCCGCATCGCCGCAGTAGCCGTTCAGTCGAACACCGAAGTCGACGCTCAGGATGTCGCCCGTTCGGAGCACCGCATCCTCCGAGGGGATGCCGTGAACGACTTCATGGTTGACCGAGGCGCAGATGACGCCGGGAAAAGGCTGTCCGGCGCCGGGGTTGCGCACGCCCTTGAACAGGGGCTCGGCGCCAGCCGCAAGGGTCATCTCCGCGGCAATCCGGTCCAGCCGGCCCGTGCTCACGCCCGGCTCTGCAATATCTTGAAGTTGTGAAAGAACATCGGCTACAACTGCGCCGGCACGTCGCATCAACTCGATTTCTCTGCGGCTGCGAAGCGTTATAGCCATTTACTGTCTCTCGATCATCCCGGCCGGCTACGATACGGCCAGACCATCGAGTATTTCAAACACGGCCGCCGCGACGTCATCGACATCACGGTCTGCATCAACATTGTGGACCGTGCCACTTTTTGCGTAATAACCCACCACGGGCCGGGTCTGCTCGTGGTAGGTCTTCAGGCGATTGGCCACGACTTCCACGGTATCATCCGGCCGCTGAACCAGTTCCGCGCCGTCGTGGTCGCAGCGACCTTCGACCTTCGGCTTGAGATTCGTCACGTGATACACGGCGCCGCACTTTGGACAACTGCGGCGGCCCGTGATCCGGTCGGTGATAATCTTGTCGTCCACCGTTAGATTGATCACCGCATCGATCCCGCGCCCGGCGGCCTTGAGGGCCTTATCCAGCTCGACGCCCTGATTCACGGTCCTGGGAAAACCATCAAGGATGAAACCCGCCTCCGGGGCCCCGGAGATCGCCTGGCTCATCATGCGGACAATCAACTCATCGGGCACCAGCGCCCCGGCATCCATATAGCTCTGGGCCTTCTTGCCCAGTTCGGTGCCCTCGGAGCGGTTCTTCCGGAGCAGATCGCCACTGGACAGGTGCAACAGTCCATAACGGTCCACGATTTTCTTGCACTGGGTTCCTTTGCCGGCGCCCGGCGCTCCCAGGAGTATTACTCTCATGCATACGCTCCTTTGATCCGTCCGCTGGACGAGAACCCTTCATAGCTTCGCATCAGCAGGTTGGCCTCGATCTTCTGAACCAAGTCGAGTGAGACGCTGACGACAATCAGCAAACCGGTGCCTCCGAGAAACGCCGAGACCCGCCAGTCGATGCCCAACAACACCGTAATAAGAGACGGCACCACGGCGATGATCGCCAGGAAGGACGCGCCGAAATACGTGATCCGGGTCATGACCGTCTCAAGGTACTCGGCCGTGCGGCGGCCGGGCCGAAGACCCGGGATAAAGGCGCCGTTATCACGGAGATTCTTCGCCATCTCCTTGGGCTGGAACTGCACCGTCACCCAGAAATAGGCGAACAGGAATATCAGAAGCATGTACAGGAAGTTGTACACGAATGCGTCGTGGGCGAAGGCATCCTGAATCTGCTGGAAGAGATTGGACCTGCCCAGCGAGGGGATGTTGTCGAGCCAGCTCAGGATAATGGGCGGAAACATCATGAAACTCGATGCAAAGATGATCGGCATCACGCCGCCGTGGTTGACCCGCAGCGGGAGGTAGTGCCGCTGGCCCCCGTAGACCCGGCGGCCGCGCATCTGCTTGGCCTGCTGGATCGGAATGCGGCGCTGACCCTGGGTAATCAGGATGGCGCCGGCAATGACAAAGACAAATGCGGCCGCCAGAAGGATCAACTTCGCCGGCCCCACGTCGCTGGCTTGGGCATTGACGCTCAGATCGACGCGGCCCCACAGCGTCTGAACCGCCCAGGGCATTCTTGAGAGGATGCCCGCCATGATAATCAGACTGATGCCGTTGCCGATGCCGTACTCATCGATCTGCTCGCCAAGCCACATCAGAAAGATCGTCCCGGCCGTCATGCCCGCGACGCCCATGATCATCGCCTGGATATACATGCCCGGATACGTCAGGTTGTCGCCGCCGAGGATCTTCATGAACATGATCGACTGCAAGACGCATATAAACACGGTAAGGTACCGCGTGTACTCCTGGATCTTCTTGTAGCCCGTCTGGCCTTCCTGGCGGAGCTTCTTCAGGACCGGGATCACCTCGCCCAGCAGCATCAGGATGATCGACGCCGTGATGTAGGGCATGATGCCAAGGCCGAAGAGACTGCTTTGTTCGAGCGTGCCGCCGGTGAACATCTGCATGTACTCGGTGGCTCGGCCGATGGGCGATTCGGAGCCGCGAGACTCGACCATCTGCCGGACCTTCTCGTGGTCGAATCCGGGCACGGGGATATGGAAACCGACCCGGTAGATAATCAGCAGCGCAAGGGTAAAGAGGATCTTGTTGCGAAGATCCTTGATTCTGAACACGTTTATGACTGCCGATATCATCCTTCTGCTTTCCGATATGCACTTAGTGAAATCGTTCGCAGGCGGTCTCAGGAACCGCTCGCCTTCTTTCCGGCATCACCCTTGCAAAGCAACCGCCTCACCACCACAGCCTACAATCTTCTGCTCGGCGCTGCGGCTGAACTTGTGCACCGTAACGAACAGTTTCTTGGTAAGCTGGCCGTCGCCGAGCACCTTGACCGTGCTGCGAACGCTGTCGATCAGGCCGGCGGCGGACAACTCATCCACGCCGACCTTGGCGCCGTCATCGAACCGCTCCAACTGCCAGACATTCACGACCTCACACCGATGCTCGAACGCCGCGTTGCTGAAGCCCCGCTTGGGCAGTCGCCGGAACAGGGGCATCTGGCCGCCTTCGTAAAGCGAACTCGACCGGGCCCCGGCCCTGCTGCCGCTGCCCTTGTGGCCTCGGCCGGAGGTCTTTCCGTGCCCGGACCCGGGGCCGCGGCCAACCCGTTTGCGAGCCTTGTGTTTGCCGACGACCGAAGTTATTTCATGACTCAACATGTAGATCACCCGACTTTACAAAATGGTCTATGTCAACCGTTGATCGTCACCCCCCGCAGAGCCTCGATTTCCTCCTTGTTCCGAAGCTTGAGCAATCCGTCCAGCGTGGCCTTGACGACGTTCTTGGGCGACGTGCTTCCGTAGATCTTCGTCAGGACATCCTGCACGCCGGCGTATTCGAGGACGGCCCGTGCGCTGGAGCCGGCGATAACGCCCGTTCCCGGACTGGCCGGAACCAGCGTGATGCGCGTGGCCCGGTAGCGCCCGTGAACCTCGTGCGGGAGGGTCTTGCCGTCGAGGGCGATGGTGTGCATCGCCTTCTTCGCGTCCTTAACGCCCTTTTCCACCGCCTGCGGGACCTCATTCGCCTTGCCGTAACCGACGCCCACGTTTCCGGCCCTGTCGCCGACGACCACAAGCGCCGCAAAACTGAACCGCCGACCGCCTTTGACGACCTTGGAACACCGGTACACCTTGACCACGGTGTCTTCGAGAGGCCTTTCTTCCTGTTCAGCTAAATGGGGTGTTTCGAGTGCCAATGTAATCCTCGATTCTCAAGCATGGTTTCATCAAAAAGCCAGACCGGCTTTCCTCGCCGCGTCCGCCAGGGCCTTGACCCTGCCGTGAAACCGGTATCGGTTCCTGTCAAAACATACACACTTGATCCCAACGCCCAGGGCCCGCTTGGCGATGGCCTCGCCCACGGCCTCGGCCGCCTTGCGGTTAGAGCCGCGCGCCAGTTGGTCTCGCAGGGCCTTGACCTTGGTGCCGGCGGACACCAGCGTCGCACCGGCCATGTCGTCCACGATCTGAACATAGATATGCCGGTTGGACCGGAAGACCGACAGACGGGGCCGTTCGGGCGTGCCGACGACCTTCTTGCGCACATGCTTCTTGCGCCGCAGCGCCGCCTTATCCATTTTTTTGCTCATCATAATAACGACCCATTTCCATTACGCGCCACCGGATGCGAACGCCTTGCCGACCTTGTGCTGGACGTGCTCGTCGGCGTAACGAAGGCCCTTGCCCTTGTAAGGCTCCGGCGGTCTGATCTTGCGGATATTCGCCGCGAACTGCCCGACCAGGTGCTTGTCGATCCCGGCCACGCTGAATTTGGCGGGCACGTCATTGCCGCGGGTGGCCGGCACCTCGATGTTGACCTTGATGCCCTTCGGGATGGGCAACTCCACGGGATGGCAGAACCCGACTTGCAGCACGAGCTTGGGGCCCTGCTCTTTGACGTTGTAACCGGTTCCGTAGAGTTCCATCTTCTTCTCAAAGCCCTTGCTGACCCCCGCGACCATGTTGTTGAGCAGCGCCCGCATCGTCCCGTGCAACTGCTTGTGCCAGCGGCTCTCGGGCTGATCGTTGATGACCATGATCTGGTTGTCATCCACCCGGACCTGGATGTCCGGATGCACATCCAGCGCCAGGTTTCCCAGCGGACCGGTCGCCTTGACCGTCTGGCCCTTCTGCTCGACCTTCACGCCCTGGGGAACATCTATCGGTTTTTTTCCAACACGACTCATCAGCTCACCGTACAAAGAATCTCGCCGCCGATCTTGCTCGCGCGGCAGTTTCTGTCACTCATTACGCCCTTGCTCGTGGAAACGACCACTATACCCATCCCCCCCAGCACCTCGGGCAGGTCGTCAACGCCCCGGTACACCCGGCAACCGGGCTTGCTGGTCCGCTGGATCTCGGAAATCACCGAGCGGCCGTCTTCGTCGTACTTCAGCGTCACCCGGAGGATGTCCTGCGGCCTGGCCTCGATGCGCTCATAGCCCTCGATGTAGCCTTCTTCCTTGAGGACCTTGGCAATGCCCTCGCAAATCTTCGATGCATTGATGTTGACCTGCGGCTTGCCCACGCGGGCCGCATTTCGAACCCGCGTCAGCATATCGGCTATAGGATCGCTCCACGTCATAATCTCATGCCTCTTGAACTGTGTATATGCCCGACGGCAGCGCTACCAACTGGCCTTCTTCACACCGGGAATCTTGCCTTCATTCGCCAGCGTCCTGAAGCAAATCCGGCAGACCTTGAATTTGCGATAGACCGCCTTTGACCGTCCACAGAGCTGGCAGCGGGTATACCGCCGAACTCTGAATTTCTGCTTCTGCTGTGCCTTGTGTTCCAGCGCTTTCGTTGACATTCAAACGCTCCAAAATCCGTCCTGCGGCTCATGCGGGCCATCCCGCGGCCGCGTTTTATGCGTCGGTTCCTTTCTTAAAGGGCATACCGAACAAGGCCAGCATCCTCCGGGCCTCCTCATCGGTGCGGGCCGTCGTCACAAACGTGATGTTCATGCCCTGCTGAAACTCGACGGCGGCCGGGTTGATCTCCGGAAACACGCTCTGCTCGGTCAGGCCCATCGAATAATTGCCCCGCCCGTCGAAGCCGTTCGGGTTGAGCCCGCGGAAGTCGCGCACCCGTGGAATCGCCAGATTGATCAGGCGGTCCATGAACTCATACATCCGCACGCCCCGCAACGTGACCTTCAGACCGGTCTGCTGGCCCTCGCGCACCTTGAAGTTCGACACGCTCTTCTTGGCCTTGCAGACCATCGGCGACTGCCCGGCGATCATCGTCAGTTCCTTGCGGGCCGACTCCAGGAACTTCTTGTCCTGAACCGCCCGGCCGATACCCATGGAAATGACCATCTTGACCACCTTCGGAACGGCCATCACGTTCGTATAGGCGAACTCCTTCGTCAGGTCCGGGACGATCTTCGATTTATAAAGGTCTCTTAAACGCGCCATCGTATTTCTTCTTCAATTCCTGCCGTTCAATCCTTGGGGCCTTGGCCAACGCTGTGCCCCGCCGCGGCGACTCAGTCCAGGACCGCGCCGTCGGTTGTTACCCGTTTCTTCTTGCCCGCGGCGTCCACCTGGTAGCGGACCCGCCGCCCCTTCGAACTGCGGGTGCTCAGGGGCAACACGTTGCTCATGTGAATCGGCTGCTCCACGCTGATACGGCCGCCCTGCGGGTTCTTCTTGGAGGGACGCACATGCTTCTTGGCGATGTTGTGCCCCTGAACAATCACCCGGTTCTTATCCGGCAACACCCGAAGCACCTTTCCGGTCGCCCCTTTGTGGTCGCCGGCGATGATCTGAACCGTCATGCCTTTTTTTATGTGCAGAGCCATGATGTTATTTAACCTGTCCTGAATCGCTGGTCCGTCAGACCACTTCGCCGGCCAGCGAAATGATCTTCATATAGTTCTTCTCGCGCAGTTCCCGCGCCACCGCCCCGAAGATTCGCGTACCGATCGGGTTGCCGTCGGCGTCGATCATCACGGCCGCGTTGCTGTCGAATCGAACATAGCTGCCGTCCGACCGCCTCACTGGCGCCTTCGTGCGGATGATAACGCACTTGTGCACTTTCTTGTCGTCGAGCTGGCAGGTCGGCAGGGATTTCTTGATCGCCACGCACACCACATCGCCGACCGTGGCCTTCGGCCGCGTGAACTTGCCCCTAGCGGACCCCTTGCCGAGAACCTTGATACACAGCGCCGACTTGACGCCGGAGTTGTCGGCGATGTCCAACATTGTTTCCTGCTGAATCATAACGTCATCTCGTTACACGTAGAAACCCGGCCGGTCAAACCGCCACGGCCTTCTGAGCCACCTTCACCACACGCCAGCTCTTCGTCTTGCTCATCGGCCTGCACTCGGCGATCTCCACCGTATCCCCGACACCCGCCAATTCGAGTTCATCATGCACGCTGAGCTTGGTCCGGCGGCGAATGTACTTGTTATACTTCGGGTGCCGGATCCGGTACTGGATCTCCACCCGGATGCTCTTCTTGCCGCTGACGCTCCTGACGACACCTGTCAGAGTTTTCTGTTTATTCTGCTGCACCGTCCGTATCCCATCCAAATCGACTGCGAGCTGTCACGCTACTTCTTCAATTCCACTTCATGCATGAGGGTCTTGATGCGGGCGATATCACGCCGCGTGTTGCCCACGGCCTTGGAGTTCTCCAGCTTCTCCGTCACGGCCTGGCTACGGAGGTCGAACAGATGCTTCTGGAGGTCGTCCAGCTTGCCCTGCAACTCGTCGAGACTCATCTCACGGTAATTTCTGGCCTTCATCAACGGATCTCCTGTGCTACAGCGAGTGTCTGCGCCTGACAAACCGGCACCGAACCGGCATCTTGTGCGCCACGCGGAGGAGAGCCTGCTTGGCTATGTCCTCCTCCACGCCGCCGATCTCGAAACACACCTGCCCGGGCCGCACTCGGGCCACCCAGAACTCGGGCTCGCCCTTGCCTTTGCCCATTCGCGTTTCCAGCGGTTTGGCGCTGACCGGTTTGTGCGGGAATATCCGCATGTAGACCTTGCCCTCGCGCCGCAGGAAGTGCGTGGCCGCCACACGACCGGCCTCAATCTGCCGCGCCGTGATCCAACTCGGCTCGAGAACCTGCAAACCGTACTCGCCGAACGCAACGTAATTGCACCGAGCGGCATTGCCCCGAACGCGACCGCGCTGACTCTTGCGGTGCTTAACTCTTTTGGGCATCATCGCCATAGTTGTATACCTTCAAGAAAACGTCTAATAATAACCCGGTTCTCAGGAACCCTGCCCCTCGCCGGCGGCCGCTGTATTCGGCGCCGCGGCCGGTGATCCCGTCGGGGCGGATGCCGAAGAATCCGCCGCCTTCGCCTCCCGCGAGCCCCTGCCACCCCGGGGACCGGAAGGACCGTCCTCGCCGCGGCGCGGAGGTCTGCGCCGCCGCTGGACCGACGGCGTTAACTCCTCGCCGAACTTGCCCTTGTAAATCCACACCTTGATGCCGATCGCCCCATACGTCGTGCGGGCCACCGATATGGCGTAGTCCACGTTGGCGTCGAGCGTGTGCAACGGAATGCTGCCCATCTTCTGGGTCTCCTGCCGGGCCATTTCCGAGCCCGCCAGCCGACCGGAACAGATGATCTTGACGCCCTTGGCCCCGGCGTTCATGGCCGATTCGCAGTACTGCTTCATGGTGCGGCGGAACGATGCCCGCTTGCCCAACTGCTCGGCGATAGCCTGGCCGACCAGCACGGCATTGAGATCCGGCTCCTTGATTTCGATGACATTGACGCTGACCTTGCGGGCGGTGAGATTCTCCAACTCCTCACGCAGCTTATCCACCTCGCCGCCCCGCGGACCAATCACGATGCCCGGGCGGGCGCTATGCAGCGTAACCTGCACCTCGTTGCGCGTCCGAACAATCTCCGTCTTGGCCACCGCGCCCTTCGGCATGCTCCGATTATGCTTGGCGTCTACGTAATCGCGGATCTTTTGATCCTCCACGAGGAACTCTCCGTACAGTGTCTTCGGAGCATACCAAGTGCTCTGCCACCCGAGGGTGACTCCCGTTCTAAAGCCGATTGGCGAGGTTTTCTGACCCATAGCTAACCTGTATTCAGTCTCTGTTCGATCCTGGTTTTCAGCCTTCCGTTACGGAAATGTGAATGTGACAGGCCTTCTTGCGGATCGGATGCGCCCGCCCGCGGTCCTTGGCAATCCACCGCTTGGTTCCGATGCGGATGCCCGCCTCATCCACGCGGGCCTCGCACACGTACAAATTATCGACGTCGGCCTGCTGTTCGTCCGCGTCCGCAACAGCCGCCTTCAACACCTTGCTCACCATGCTCGCTGCCCGCTTATTCGTGAACGCCAGGGTATCCAGGGCGTCCTGCACGGCCTGGCCCGCGATCAATTGCGTGACCAGCCGGACCTTCCGGGCGCTCATCGGGGCGAAACGGTAGCTCGACCGCCAGTCCATCAATTCGTTGCGCTCGACATTCAGCGCCGTCGCCAACCGCCGAATATCCTCCGCCTCCGGCTGCGGCTTGAGCAGACCGCGCTGCCAGTTCTTCACGGCCGAACAGGCCTTAACCTCGTCAAAGCCGCCCCGCGCCAGATGCCCGGCCAGAGCCGTGGCGCTGACTTTGTTGTCGGCACACAGTTGTTTGAGTTTCGTAGCGCTTAGCATAGCTTACATCTCGTGGTTCGTTTGACCGTCAGCTTTCCACGACCCTTATTTGATCTTCTTGCTGGAGTGCCCGCGGAACGTCCTTGTCAGAGAGAACTCGCCGAGCTTGTGTCCGACCATATCCTCGGTCACGAACACCTTGTTGAAGATCTTGCCGTTATGCACGAGAAACGTGTAACCCACGAATTCGGGAACAATCGTGCATCGCCTGGCCCAGGTCTTGATTGGCTCCTTGACGCCGGTCTGTATCTGCCTGTTGACCTTGGCGAACAACTTCTCGTCGACAAACGGGCCTTTTTTCAGAGATCGACTCATATTCAACTCTCATGATGGACCCGGCGCGGCCTCCGGTAGTTTCCGACCGCACCCCGGCCGGACTACAGGGTCAACTGACCCTGTCTCTTGTTCTTGCGTCTGCGGATGATTCTCTTGTTGCTGATGTTTCTTGGGTTGCGGGTCTTGCCGCCCTTGGCCAGCACACCGGTCGGCGAACAGGGGTGCCGTCCGCCGTTGGCGCGGCCCTCTCCGCCGCCCATCGGATGCGATACGGGGTTCTGGGCCTTGCCGCGAACATGCGGCCGGCGGCCCATATGCCGCTGACGCCCCGCCTTGCCGATGCGCACGTTCTGATGGTCCGGATTGCTCAGCCGGCCGATGGTCGCCCGGCATTCCTTGCGCAGCATCCGCATTTCGCCGCTCGGCAGCACAACGGTCACCCAGTTGCCCTCTTTGGCGACGATCCGCGCCGCATTGCCGGCGCCGCGGACGAGTTTGCCACCCTGCCCGGCCGTCATCTCGATATTGTGAATCTCCAGCCCCGCCGGAATCGCCCAAAGCGGCATCGCGTTGCCGATCTTCGGCTCGCAGGATTCACCGCTCTCGACCACCTCGCCGACGGTAATTCCATAGGGGGCCAGGATATAACGCTTCTCGCCGTCAACGTAGTGCAGCAGCGAAATAAAGCAGTTGCGGTTCGGATCGTACTCGACCGTCGCCACCTTCGCGGGCACACCGTCCTTTTTCCGTTTGAAGTCGATGATGCGGTAGATGCGCCGCGCCCCGCCCCCGCGGAAACGAACCGTCGTCATGCCGCTGTGGTTGCGTCCGCCGCTCTTCTTGATCCGCACGCAGAGCGACTTCTCGGGCCGGGTCGTTGTCAACTCGGCGTAATCGTTGACCGAGCTGTTTCGCCGTCCCGCACTCGTGGGTTTGTAAATTCGAACACCCATATCACGTACTCGCTATCTGAGAATTAGAACAGGTCGATGTGGTAGTCCGGATGCAAATAGACAACCGCCTTCTTCCAGCCGGCGGTTCGGCCGATATGCCGACCCCGGCGACGTTGCTTGCCCAGCCGGTTCGCCGTGTGGACCTTCTTCACCTTCACGCTGTAAAGCCGCTCCACGGCGTTGCGAATCTGCGTCTTGTTCGCCTTGGCGTTCACCTCGAACGTGTAGGCGCTGCGCGTACCGGCGAAGTGCATGCCCTGTTCGGTCACCAGCGGTCGAACAATAATGTTGTAGTCGTCCATAAAGACCTGCCTTATGTCAAAACGCCCGCCGCCTCGATGCCGCCCGGCGGCCTCAATCACGCCGGGTCCTGATCGCCTTTGCCCGCCGAGTCCTTGTTCAGCACCGACAGCAGGGCGTCCTTCGTGAACAGCATCTTGCGGTGGCTGCAGATATCCCCGGCGTTCAACTGCGCCACGGGCATCACCGCCAGCCGCCGGATGTTCCTCGCCGACTTGTATACGTTCTCATCAAAACCCGCCAGCGTCACCAGACAACTGCGGTCGATCTTGAGGTTACTGAGAATCCCCGCAAAATCCTTCGTGCGCGGCACGCTGAAATCCAGCTTGTCCACCACAACCACATCCTGGTTGAGCATCTTGGCCAGGATCGCCGAGTCGCGGGCCAGCCGCCGCTGCTTCTGCGGCATCCGTTGGCTGAAATCGCGGGCTGCTTTGGCAAAGGTCATACCGCCGCCGACCCGCTTGCCCGTACGGATGTTGCCAACGCGGGCATTGCCCGTGCCTTTCTGTTTGAAGAGCTTGCGGCCCGAACCGGCGACCATGCTGCGGCCCTTGGTCGCGGACGTGCCGACCCGCTTGTTCGCTTGGTACATCACGATGGCCTGCTTGAGCAGGGGATACCGCACCGTGCCACCGAGAAGCGCCTCATCCACCGTCAGGCTCTCGATCTCCTGGCCATCCTTATTGTAAACAGGCAACTGAATCATCGCTAGAGTTCCGTCTGGAGTACTTACACCTTCTTCGAGCATCGGACGATACAGTAACCGTCCGGCGGGCCCGGCACCGGACCCTTGACCACCAGCAGATGGTTCTGACCATCGATGGACACCAGCGGGTGGTTGCGGGTCGTGACCCGGACGTTGCCCATCTGGCCGCCCATGCGTTTGCCCTTCTTCGGCCCGCCCGAGCGACCGGCGTTGGCGGCCACACCCGCCTGCGAACCCGGGGCCCGGTGCTTGCGCTCGGTGCCGTGCGACGCCGGGAACCCGCCGAAGCCGTGACGCTTCATCGGCCCGGCAAAGCCCTTGCCCTTGCTCATGCCGATGATATCCACGAGCTTGATGTCCGCAAACGATGAGACCGTGACCGAATCCCCAATCTGATAGGGCAGCTCGGCCCCGGCCGGCAAACGCATCTCGCGTACAAACCGCTTCGGAACCGTGCCCCCCTTGTGAGCGTGTCCTACGGCCGGCTTCCTGCGCCGCGCCGGTTTGATATCGTCGTAACCGAGTTGAACGGCGTTGTAGCCGTCATTCTCCACCGTCTTGACCTGCAAGACGCTGCACGGACCGGCCTGGATCACCGTGACCGGGATCATCTTGCCCGACGCATCGTAGATCCGCGTCATCCCAACCTTTTTTCCCAGTATCATAGGCATGGTCGCCGCCTCGTCTTTCTCTCGAAACCGTCAGCCGGTCAGGCTTTGATCCTAACAAAAACGCCCGCAGGAACGACCAGTCGGTTCAGGACCTCGACCGTGCGGGCATTCGCCTCATGGATGTCAATCAAACGCTTGTGCGTCCGCAACTCAAACTGCTCGCGCGACTTCTTGTCGATGTGAGGACTGCGAAGCACCGTATACCGCTCAATCCGCGTCGGCAGCGGGATCGGACCGCTCACGCGGGCGTTCGTCTTCCTGGCGTGCTCGACGATCTCCTTCGCCGAGGAATCCAGCGCCCGGTGGTCGTACGCCTCCATTCTGATTCGAATTCTTTCGGTTTCCGTCGCCATAATCCTACCTCAGCGCCGCCGTCTCTGTAGAGACAACATCCGCAAAGCCTTATCACTCAACGTCAACGCTATTTCCAAATCACGACCTGAATAAGGCCGTCAACGGCTCAGAGCCACCGCCTGTATACCCGCCCTTGCGGCTCACGCCGGCGGTGTCTGCTGTGTCTTGTGGCAGGCAAGGCTTTTGCCCGATGCCGGTTCGCCGTGTCGCGACTCCGGCAAAGGGCGCCTTCCTTAATGCTTCTGGGCCGACCTGATTCCCAAGTCCGCCGGGGTCGGACACACCCCGACACCCATACTCAAGAACAAAACAACCGTCCTTGACGCCTCATTGTTTAGATATGCCACAGCCCAACTGGGTTACGCAAAGCCGTCCTTGGCGATGCTCGCTACGGCTGAAAAGATTGGAGTTTAGCAGGGCAACGAAAATCTGTCAATGAAATGCCCAAAAAATCCTGCCAAAAACAAAAAAAACGCCCCTCCTAAAGAATAATATCTTTGGCCAGTTGCTCCGGCACCTTCTCGTAGGTGTACGGTTCCATCGTGAATGTTCCACGCCCGCCCGTGGCGCTGCGAAGGTCATTGGAATACCCGAACATCTCCGCCAGGGGCACGTTCGCGTCGATAATCCGCATATTGCCGTGCAGACGGCAGTCCGTAATCACCCCGCGTCGGGCCATCAAATTGCCCTGGACGACCCCAAAATGGGCCTCCGGAACCACCACCTGCACCCGCATAATCGGCTCCAGCAGCACGGGACCGGCGTTTTCAACCGCTTTGCCCAGTGCGATAGCCCCGGCCTGCTCAAACGCCAGATCCGAAGAGTCGACCGAGTGAAAAGACCCATCCACAAGGGTGATCCGAAGTCCGATAACCGGATAGCCCGCCAGCACACCGCTTGACAAGGCATCGCGACAGCCCCTCTCAACCGAAGGAACATATTCCCGCGGCACCTCATCGCCCCCGGCAATACTGATAAACTCGCTTTCCCGGCTCCACCGGCCGCTGTCATCCCTGAGCGGCTCGACTTCCACGACCACGTGTCCATATTGTCCGTGGCCACCGGTCTGATGCACAAACTTGCCTTCCCCTCTGGCTGGGTGGGAAATCGCCTCCTTGTAGGCCACCCGGGGTTTGCCCACCCGGACATCGATCTTCCGATCGTGAACCAGCTTATGCTGGAGGATTTCAAGGTGCAATTCACCCATGCCGGCAATGATCGTCTGGCCTGTCTCGGGGTCCACCTTGCACTCGAACGTCGGGTCTTCCCGCCGCAGATCCGCCAACGCCTCGCCCAGCTTGGCCTTTTCCGCGGCGGTTCGAGGCTCGATAGACATACTAATAACGGTGTGCGGAAACGTGATGGTGGGCAACATGACGGGCTTCTTGGGGTCGCAGATCGTATCGCCGGTCAGCGTTTCCTTGAGCCCAATGACCGCCACAATATCGCCGGCGCCGGCGGAATCCAGCAGCCGCCGTTCGCTGGCATGCATCTCGAAAAGCCGGGTGATGTTCTCGCGCTTATCGCGATTCGGATTGAGCACCCGCGTGCCGGGCTTAAGCGTTCCCTGGTAAATCCGTAGGAAACTCAGATCCCCATGTGCATCGGTGGTAATCTTGAACGCCAGGGCAACCAGAGGGCGCTTGGGGTCGCACTTGACCTCCATCTCGACCTTCTCCTGGCCGGGTTTGTGCGCTGTCAGCGATGGTTTGTCCAGTGGTGAGGGCAGAAACGCGAGCACACCGTCGAGAAGTCGCTGCACGCCTATGTACTTCAACGCCGAACCCACAAACACGGGATGAAGTTCCCCGGCGATGACGCCCTTTCGAATGGCCGCATAGATCATCTCCCGCGTGGGCGTCTCGTCGTGAAGATAGGCCGCCATCAACTCCTCGCTGTACTCAGAGGCCTTCTCCAGCATCTGATCGCGGTATTGCTTCGCCCGGTCAAGAAGCTCCGCCGGAATCTCTCTCTCGACGAAGGTTGCCCCCATCTTCTCCGTCTGATAGAACACCGCCTGCATCGACACGAGGTCAATGATTCCGCGGAAGGAGTCGTCGGCCCCCATGGGCATCTGCATGACCACCGGATGGGCCAGCAGCTTGTCGCGGATGCTCTCGACGCTCATCTCGAAGTCGGCGCCGATCTTGTCCATCTTGTTGATGAAGCACAGGCACGGCAGGCCGTATTTCTTGCCCTGCCGCCACACGGTTTCGCTTTGGGCCTGCACCCCCTCACTGGCGTCAAAAACAGCCACGGCGCCGTCAAGAACGCGAAGAGACCGCTCGACCTCGGCGGTAAAATCGATGTGCCCGGGGGTATCAATCAGGTTGACATCATGGCCCTTCCAAGGGCACTTCGTCGCGGCCGATGTGATGGTAATGCCCCGCTTCTGCTCCTGTTCCAGATAGTCCATCACGGCCGTGCCGTCATGGACCTCGCCCATTTTGTAGGTCTTGCCCGTGTAGTACAGAATCCGCTCGGTCACCGTCGTCTTGCCGGCGTCGATGTGGGCCATGATACCGATATTCCGTACTTTTGTCAGGTCAGTCGCCATCTGTACAAAGAAAAACTGCCACGGTCGTTGTTGAAGCGATCCGTGGCAGTGGGTTTCGACACTGCTACCATGCGAAGTGGGCAAACGCCTTATTCGCCTCGGCCATCCTGTGGATGTTCTCGCGAGTCGTCATGGCGCCGCCCTGCTCGTTATAGGCGTCCATCAGCTCAGCCGCCAGACGCTGGGCCATGGGCTTGCCCTTCTTGCCCCTGGCCGAGGCCAGAATCCATCGAAACGCCAGCGACTGCTGCCGTTTCGGGCTCACCTGCATGGGCACCTGATAACTGGCGCCGCCGACTCGCTTGCTGCGAACCTCAATCATCGGCTTGGTGTTGTTGATGGCCTTCTCGAAGACCTCCAGCGGGGCCACATCCTTGACCTTCTTCTCAATGATGTCCATAGCCTCGTAGAACACCGCCTGAGCAGTGTTTTTCTTGCCGTCCTGCATCAGACAATTGATGAATTTGGCCACGAGCTTGCTGTTGAACTTCGGGTCGGGCTTCAACTGCTGACTCGAAGCGGTGAATTTCTTAGCCATTGTGTTTCCTGTGAAAAACCTTCACGGACCGTTCCGTGCTTCTACTTGGGCTTCTTGGCGCCGTATTTGCTCCTGCCCTGCTTGCGGCCGTTCACGCTGGCGCAATCGAGGACACCACGAACGATATGGTAGCGAACGCCAGGCAGGTCTCGGACTCGGCCCCCGCGGATGATGACCGTGCTATGCTCCTGCAGGTTGTGGTCGATACCCGGGATGTAGGCCGTCACCTCTTTGCCGTTGGTCAATCGCACACGCGCGATCTTCCGCAAGGCCGAGTTCGGCTTCTTGGGGGTCTGCGTCCTGACAATCAGGCACACACCGCGTTTCTGAGGCGAACCGCTGATATCCGAGACGCGCTTGCGGCCCTTCGATGACTTCCTCGGTTTTCTGACTAGTTGGTTAATCGTAGGCATAGTCTGTTTCTCTGGCTGACATAGGTTCCTGGACTAACTCAGTCCAAGTGCTTCCTTAATGGCCGCGTCGGCTCGTGCCTCGGCATCCTTGGCTTCCTGGAGTTCCCTGACTTCTTCGAAGTCTCTGGGCAGCGGCGCCTCGACCAGATGCTTGATCTTCATTTCCAGATGCGGCTTGAACGCCGTGCCGGCCGGGATCAGGTGGCCCAGGATAACATTTTCCTTCAGGCCATGCAAATCATCAATTCTACTGGCCAGGGAGGCTTCCGTCAAGACCTTGGTGGTCTCCTGGAAGCTGGCGGCCGCAATGAAGCTCTCCGACCACAACGACGCCTTCGTAATGCCAAGAAGCAGGGTCTTGGCGGTAGCGGGTCTGGCTCGCTTGGCCTTCGCCGGGGCGCCGCCGATCATCTCGATCTTCTCGTTGATGGCCGCAAGATCCTTCTTGTCGATGATCTGCCCTTCCGCAGCATTCGCGGCGTCGCCGACCTCGGTGATGCGGACGCTGTTCGTCAGACGCTCGTTCTCCTGGCGGAACGAAAACTTGTCGGCCACTTCGCCGGGAAGGAATTTGCTGTCGCCGACCGAATCAATCTCGACCTTGCGCATCATCTGCGAGCAGATGATCTCGATGTGCTTGTCATTGATGTTGACGTTCTGAGACCGGTAGACGTTCTGAATCTCGCCGATGAGGTACTTCTGGAGGGCCTCCTCGCCCTTGATCCTGAGTATATCGTGCGGAACCAATGGTCCGTCGGTCAGGGGGTCGCCGGCCTCGACCAGGTCGCCCGTGTGGACGTTGAGGTGGCGGTCGCGAGGCACATGATGCTCCTTTTCCATGCCGCTCTCGCTGCGGATGGTGATGGTCATCTTGCCCTTGCGCTTGTCGCTGCGCAGTTCGACCCGCCCGCTGATCTCGGCCATCGCGGCCGGATCCTTGGGCTTGCGGGCCTCGAAAACCTCGGTTACACGCGGCAGACCGCCGGTGATGTCCTGCGTGCCGCCCGTCGCCCGGGGCTGGTGGGCCAGCAACTGCCCGGCCTGGACCTTCTGGCCTTCGTCCACCTCGATGCGGGCCTGCGCCGGCAGGTAATGCACGTCGAGGATCTTGCCGTTCTGGTCTTCGATGATGATCTGCGGGTGCTTGTCGCCCTTGTGCTCGATAACGACGGGCCGCTCGGACGCCCGGACCCGCCCCTTGGCCTTTGATTCCTCAACCTGGATCGTCTCGCCTTCGATAATATCGACAAACCGAATGACGCCCGGAACTTCCGCGAGAATCGGGGTCCGGTGCGGGTCCCAGCCGAACAGCGGCGTCTGGGCCTTGACCTTCTCGCCGTCCTTGACGGCGATGATGGCGCCGTAAGGCACCTTGAAGCGGTCTAGTTCGCGCTCCTTGTCATCCAGGATGGCGATCTCCCCGTTGCGCTTGAGGGCGACGATGACGTCCGCCCCCTCGGCATTCTTGAACGCTACGGCATTGACATCCCTGTACTGAACCTTGCCCGCATAGGTGGCCGTCTGTTCGCGTTCGAGAATGGCGCGCGAGGCCACGCCGCCGGTGTGGAATGTCCGCAGCGTAAGCTGGGTGCCCGGTTCGCCGATGGACTGGGCCGCGATAATCCCGACGGCGGTGCCTTCCTCGACGAGTTTGCCCGTGCTCATGTCCCATCCATAGCACTTGGCGCAGACGCCGAAGGCGCTGTCGCAGGTCAACGGACTACGGACGCGGATAGCGTCCAGCCCGAGGTTCTCGATCTTCCCGGCCGCATCGGGCGTGATGACCTCGTTCTCCCAGACGATCATTTCATCGGTGATGGGGTTGCGGATGTTGTCGCGGGCCGTTCGCCCCACGATAAGCTGCGACAGAGGGATATCCACCTGCCCGCCCCGGGTGGACGCGCTCTTGGTCACACCCTGCAGCGTCTGGCAGTCATGTTCCATCACGATCACGTTTTGAGAGACGTCGATGAGTTTGCGGGTCAGATAGCCGGAGTTCGCCGTCTTCAGAGCGGTGTCGGCCAGGCCCTTGCGCGCGCCGTGCGTCGAACTGAAGTACTCCAGCACCGTCAGGCCCTCGCGGAAGTTCGACTTGATCGGCGTCTCAATGATCTCGCCGCTGGGCTTGGCCATCAAGGCGCGCATCCCGGCGAGCTGCTGAATCTGGTCCACGCTTCCCCGGGCGCCCGAATCGCTCATCAGAAAGATGGGATTGAGGTACGGCCGGCCCTGTTCATCGGTGTCCTCCTGCAGCCCGCGCATCATCTCATTGGTCACGGCCACGCGGGCGTTGGTCCATGCGTCGATGACCTGGTTATAGCGTTCACGCTCGGTCAGAACGCCGTTGTCGTAGTTCTTGCGGATCTTGGCGACGCGCTTTTCGGTTTCCGTAATGATGTCGGCCTTCTTGGGCGGGATTTTGAGGTCTGTCAGGCCGAAGCTCAGACCCGCGAGCGTCGCATACCGGAAGCCCAGGTCCTTGATCTTGTCGAGCAACGCCACCGTCTCGCGGTTGCCGGTCAGCTCGAAACACTCGCTGATGACGCGGCTCATCTTCTTCTGCGACATCGTCATGTTGTAGAAAGGCGTTCCCTTGGGCAGGATGTCGTTGAAGATACACCGCCCCGCGGACGTGCGGATCAGCTTCTTGACCGGCTGCGCCGGCGGCTTTTGCAGACCGGTGTCGTCCTCGGTAACTTCCGGCCGGTCAATCCGCACCTTGATCATGTCGTGCAGGCCGATCTTGCCCATCTCCAGGGCCATCAACGCCTCGTGAACGTCGCGGAACGCCGGCATCGGGTCGTCCGGCCCCGGAGCGGTGCGCCGGTCGATATGGGTCAGATAGTAGTTGCCCATGACCATATCCTGCGACGGTCCGACCATCGGCGCGCCGTTGGCCGGCGAGAAGATGTTCGAGACAGTCATCATCAGGATCTGCGTCTCGGCCTGGGCCTCGACGCTCAGGGGCAGGTGCACCGCCATCTGGTCGCCGTCGAAGTCGGCGTTGAAACCCTTGCAGGCCAGCGGATGCAGCATGATGGCGTTGCCCTCGACGAGCACGGGCTCGAACGCCTGGATGCCCATCCGATGCAGCGTGGGGGCGCGGTTGAGCAGCACGGGGTGCTGATGAATGACCTCTTCCAGGATATCCCAGACCTGCTCATCGCGCCGTTCGATCATGCGCTTGGCGCTCTTGATCGTATCGGCCAGTCCGTGTTGCTTGAGCTGGCGGATAATGAAGGGCTGATACAGTTCCAGTGCGATCTTCTTGGGCAGACCGCACTGGTAGAGCTTCAGATTCGGGCCGACGACGATGACCGAACGCGCGGAATAGTCCACGCGCTTGCCCAACAGGTTCTCTCGGAAGCGCCCCTGCTTGCCCTTGATCATGTCGGTCAGCGACTTGAGCGGACGGTTGTTGCTGCCCAGGACCGGGCGGCGGCAGCGCCCGTTGTCCAGCAGCGAGTCCACCGCCTGCTGGAGCATGCGTTTCTCATTGCGGATAATGACCTCGGGGGCGTTGAGGTCAATGAGTTTCTTGAGCCGGTTGTTGCGGTTGATGATGCGGCGGTACAGGTCGTTGAGGTCGCTGGTGGCGAAGTTGTCGCGTTCAAGCAGCACCAGCGGCCGCAGGTCCGGCGGGATCACCGGAACCACCTCCAGGACCATCCACTCCGGACGATTGACGCTCATGCGGACCGCATTGACCGTCTTGAGCCGCTTGGTCAGGTCCTTGATCTTCTGTTTGCTGTTGGTCTTGTCCAGCCCCTGCCTCAGCTCCGCGCTGACCTGCGCCAGGTCCAACTGCTGCAACATGGCGCGGATCGCCTCGGCCCCCATGAGCGCCTTGAAACTGGCGCCGTACTTGTTCGTGGCCTCGCGGTACTCATCCTCCGTCAGCAACTGCCCCACCGACAGGGGGCTCTGCCCGGCATCGGTGACCACATAGTCCTGGAAGTAGATGATCTTCTCCAAGTCGGACGTCTTCATGTCCAGCAGCGTGCCCAGGCGGTTCGGGATGGACTTGAAGAACCAGATATGCACCACCGGCGCCGCCAGATTGATATGGCCCATGCGTTTGCGCCGCACGCGGCTGTGCGTGACCTTCACGCCGCAGCGATCGCAGATGATGCCCTTGAATTTCGTGCCTTTGTACTTGCCGCACGCGCATTCCCAGTCGCGTTCGGGGCCGAAGATCCGCTCGCAGAACAAACCGTCCTTCTCGGGCCGGTAGGTTCGATAGTTGATCGTCTCGGGCTTGCGGACCTCGCCGAACGACCAGCTTCGAATATCGTTGGGACTGGCCAGGGAGATCTTGATCGAACCGTAATCGTTTATGCGATCGTATATATCCCCTAACATGTGAGGTCGACTCCCAAAATGGTTGACAGATAGTTCGCCACGCCTTGACCCGCCAATGTCTACAGGATACCGCTTCCCAGACGTTTCTTTTCGAGCTGGATGTTGAGGCCCAGCCCGCGGATTTCGTTGCACAACACGTCAAAAGACAGCGGCGTGCCCGCTTCCAGAATGTTCTGGCCCCGGACCATGGATTCGTAGATCTTCGTGCGGCCCTCGACGTCGTCGCTTTTGACCGTGAGCATCTCCTGCAACGCGTAGGCCGCGCCGTAGCCTTCCAGGGCCCAGACTTCCATTTCGCCGAACCGCTGGCCGCCCGTTCTGGCCTTGCCGCCCAGCGGCTGCTGGGTAATCAGGCTGTACGGGCCGGTCGCGCGGGCGTGAATCTTGTCGTCGACCAGATGGTGCAGCTTCATCATGTAGATGTAGCCGATGGTCGCCCGCTGATCAAACGGACCGCCCGTTCGGCCGTCGTACAACTGGGTCTTGAGGGTCGACGGCACGTTGATGAAGAACTCGTCCTCGCGCGGCGCCTCGTTATCCCGTTTGACTTGCTCGGCGCGGGCCTTCATCTTCTCGTTGGCCTCCGCGATCAGTTGCACGATATCATCCTCGGTGGCGCCGTCGAATACGGGGGTGACGGCATGGAATCCGAGCACTTTGGCCACCCAGCCCAGGTGGGTCTCAAGGATCTGCCCCACGTTCATACGGCTCGGAACGCCCAGCGGATTCAACAGGATGTCGAGCGGCGTGCCATCTTCGAGGAAGGGCATATCCTCGACCGGCATGATCTTCGCGATGACGCCCTTGTTGCCGTGGCGCCCGGCCATCTTGTCGCCGATGGACAGTGTCCGCTTGATGGCCACGTACACCTTGACCATCTGAAGCACGCCGCTGGGAAGCTCGTCGCCATGCTTGAGACGTTCGACCCGGCGTTTGCGCTCCTCCTGCAATTCCCTGATCTTGGGCCAGTACTTGTCCACGATCTTCTGCACGTCGTCCCTGGCGGCGGCCGGCTTGGCCCATTTGATGTCGAAGTTCTCGATCTGCTCGGAAACGACCTCGTCGTCCTCGCTGAACCCCGCCCGCTGGCGGGTCGAGGGATCGACAATGGTCACCTCGTGCTTGGCGTGGATCGCCTCAATCATCTGTCGGAACACGACGCATTGCTTGGCGCGCATCTCGTCTTCATACGCCTTGATTTCGGCCTGGAGCGCCTTCTTCTCTTCGTCGGAGGCGGCTCCACGGCGTGTGAACCGCTCGGTCTTGATGACCACGCCCTCGTAGCCGCTGGGCAACTCCAGCGAGTCGTTCTTGACGTCTTCGCCGGCCCGGCCGAAGATCGCATGCAGCAGTTTCTCTTCCGGGGTCAGTTCCGTCTTGCTCTTGGGCACGACCTTGCCCACGAGGATATCCCCCGGACAAACCCGCGTGCCTTCCCGGACCACGCCGTATTCGTCGAGGTTGCGAAGGGCCTTCTCGCTGACGTTCGGGATGTCCCGTGTGAATTCCTCCTTGCCCAGACGGGTCTCGCGAACCTCGGCGGTGAACTCGTCGATGTGCAGGCTGGTAAAGCTGTCGTCCTTGCACAGCCGTTCGCTGACGATGATCGCGTCCTCAAAGTTGAAGCCATCGAACGACACGAATCCGACCAGGACATTCATGCCCAGCGACAGCACGCCCTCCGTGGTGCCGCCGCCATCGGCGATGATCTGCCCCTTCTTGATTTTCTCGCCGAGCCTCACGATCGGCTTCTGGTTCAGACAGGTCCGCTCGTTGAGCCCGATGAACTTGGCCAGCTCGTATTCGTCGGTGTGATTGATGACGATCCGGGTCGCGTCCACGGCCGTGACTGTGCCGGCGTTCTCGGCCCGCACGACCATGCTCGAGTTCCGGCCGACCACCTCTTCCATGCCCGTACCCACCAGGGGCGGCTTGGTCCGCAGCAACGGCACCGCCTGACGCTGCATGTTCGAGCCCATCAACGCGCGGTTGGCGTCGTCGTGCTCCACGAACGGTATCAACGCCGCCGAAATCCCGAGCGTCTGCTTTGTCGAAACGTCCACATACTGGACCTCTTCGCTGTCGGCCTCGTCCAGTTCGCCGTCCCGCATGACCAGAACGCGGCCCTTGTGAATCCGCTGCGTCTTCGGATCCGTGGTATTCGGCGCCGCAATGATCGCCCGCATATCCTCATCGGCGCGGAGGTAGGCCACTTTGTCCGTCACCTGGCCGTTCTTGACCACCAGATACGGCGTCAGCAGGAACCCGTACTCATCGACCGTCGCGAAGATGGCCAGAGACGAAATCAAGCCGATGTTCGTGCCCTCCGGGGTCTCGATCGGGCAGATACGGCCGTAGTGGCTGATGTGCACATCCCGGACCTCAAACCCGGCACGCCGACGGTTCAGGCCGCCCGGACCCAGCGCCGACAGACGCCGTTCATGCGTCAACTGGCTCAGGGCGTTCGTCTGGTCCACAACCTGGCTCAATTCACCGCGGCCGAAGAAGTAGTTGATGCTGCTGGAGACGCTCTTGGAGTTGATCAGGTCCGCCACACGCAGGGGCTCGTCGGTCTCCTTGCGCATGCTCATGCGTTCCTGAACGGTCTTGCGGAGCTTGAGCAGGCCCTTGCGGATCTCGTCGGCCGCCAGTTCGTCGATCGTCCGAAGACGACGATTGCCCAGGTGGTCGATATCGTCAACCTCGCCTTCATTGTTCCGCAGACCGATGATATAACGCATCGTGTTGAGGAAGTCCTCGGGACGAAGCGTCATCTCGTTCTCGTCAACCTGCTGATTGAGCTTGCGGTTGAGCCGGAAGCGGCCCACCATGCCCAGGCGATACCGGTTCGGATCAAAGAACTTCTCGTGGAAGAACAGCTCGGCCTTCTCCTGGTTGGGCGGATTGCCCGGCCGTAGCCGCATGTAGAACTTCAGCAGTGCCTGCTCGTGGCTTTCACAGTCGTCTTCCGCCAGCGTGTTCAGGATGATGGCGTCGCGGACCTCCTCAATGACCTCGAGGCTCTTGATGCCGCTCTGCTGGATGACCGACACGCGGTCGGCGATCTGGCCGCCGGACTTGACGATGATCTCGCCGGTTTCCGTATCCACCACCGGACCGACCGCCCACATCGTCGGCGTCAGTTTCGAGACCGGCACCGTTTGGGTCGGGTAAAACAGCCGCATGATCGACTCGGTCGTTCCATAGTCGGCGGAAATCGCCCGCAGGAAGATGGTCGACGGTATCTTGCTCGACTGGTCGATCTTGACGATCAGAACATCCTTATGGGTTACGCTGATCTCGATCCAGCTTCCGCGCTGGGGAATCACGCGCCCGCCGTGCAGCACGCGGTCGCCTTCCTTGCTTTCGATCAGGAAATCGACGCCCGGGCTGCGGTGCAACTGGCTGACAATCACGCGAATGGCGCCGTTGATGATGAACTCCCCGCCGCCGATCATCACCGGCATTTCACCGATGTAGATGCCCTGTTCGGCGATATCGTCGCCTTCCTGGCTGCGGAGCCGGCAGTGAATCTTCAGCGGATAGCCGTACGTCAACCGCAACTGGCGGCACTCCATCGGCGTGTAGTGCGGACGCTCCAGTTCATAGTAGAGGTATTCCATGACGAGCTTCTTGTTGTAGCTCTCAATCGGGAATATCTCGCGGAACAGCGATTCCAGACCCTGGTCCTTGCGGCGCGTCGGCGGCACCTCGCGCTGGAGGAAGCGGTCATACCCCTCGCGCTGGATAGCCACCAGGTTCGGAATCTCGACGGCATCCTTGACTCTGCCAAAATAGCGGACGTTTTCAAGACTCATCTGATGCTCCAAAGTTCATGAAAGCCCCGGTTTCGCCCGATCGCACGGTGCTGACGGCCTTCGTCACGAACACGGCTCAGGCGATCTCCACGGTGGCCCCGGCTTCTTCGAGCTGCTTGCGGGCCGCCTCGGCCTCTTCCTTGCTGACGCCCGTCTTGACCGGCTTCGGCACGCCATCCACCAGGTCCTTGGCCTCCTTGAGGCCCAGACCCGTCAGGGCCCGCACTTCCTTGATGACCTGGATCTTCTTGTCGCCGAAACCCTTGAGAATGACATCGAAGATGGTCTTCTCCACGGCCTCCTCGGCCGCGGCGCCGGCTCCGGCCGCCGGACCGGCCACCATGACGGCTCCGCTGGCCGGCTTAATGCCGTGCACCTGCTCGAGGTAGTCGCCAAGCTCCTTGGCCTGCATCAGGGTCAGCGCGACGATCTTATCGCCGATTTCCGCGATGGCGGCGCTCCAGTTCTTGCCCGCGGCGCCTTCGGTTTTTTCTTCGTCTGACATGTTCCAATGACTCCTTCTGTCCAATGCCCTGCGGGTGCCGAAACTACGCCGTCTCGTTTAACCCTTACGGGACAGCCGCCAAGGCAATCTCATAATCCAAACTGATGTGTGCGACAGACCCATCCGGCCGAGCGGATCAATCCGCGTTTCCAACGCGCCCACGATGCCGGCGATACCCGTCGCCCTTTGAAATATCCCTCGCTATGCTGCTTCTTTGTCGGCATCCGCCAGGGTCTTGACACAGCCGGCAATAACACCGCCCGGACCGGCGATGGCCCCGGCCACGCGGGCGCCCGGAGACAGAATCCGCATGACCCCCTGGCCAAGTAATTCCGTCCGTGTCGGCATCTGCGCCAGCGATTCGGCCCCCTTCCCATCCAGGGCCGACCCATCCACATACGCGCCGCGAATCTCCAGGTTCTTAATCTTCTTGACCCAATCGCTCATTTCCTTGGCGATATCGACGACGCTGTCGCCGCCGTAGGCCAGCGTGCAGGGCCCCTCGAACAACGCCCTGGCCGCATCCATACCCCGGTTGGCCAGCGCCTTGCGGAACAGCGAATTCCTGACCACCAGCAGCTTGATGCCTTTGGCCTTCAACTCACCCCGAAGGCGGTTGTTCTCGTTGCCCGACAGACCCTTGGTATTGACGATCAGAAAACTGTCGATCTGGTCATTGACGATCCGCTGCTCGAAGTCCTGTTGCAGCAGTTCTTTTACGAATTTGCTCATGGTCCACCTGGTTCCTGAATAGGCCGGCCAAACCGCCGGATCCGCTTTCTACACACTGACCGCGACGCTGGGGCTCATCGTCGCGCAGATACACACTTTCTTCAGATAGGTGCCCTTGGACGCACTGGGCTTGACCGCCTTGATATGCGAGACCAGCGCCTCGATATTCTCGACCAGCTTCCTGGCGTCGAAGCTCTGCTTGCCCACGACCACGTGCACGTTGCCGCCGGCGTCGTTGCGAAACTCGACCTTGCCGGCGGCGAACTCCGCCACGGCGGTCTTGACGTCCGACGTAACCGTTCCGTTCTTGGGCGACGGCATCTTGCCCTGCGGACCCAGCACCCGGCCGAGCTTGCCGGCCTTGCCCATGACCTTCGGCGAGGCAATCGCCACATCGAAGTCCATCCAGCCGTCCAGCACCTTCTGGATCAACGCGTCGCAGCCGGCGTCAATCGCTCCGGCCTTCTTCACCGCCTCGGCTTCCGTCTCGTCGCAGAACGCAATCACCTTCTTCTGCTTGCCGATCCCGTGAGGCAGCGACAGAGAACCCCGCACAAGCTGGTCGGCATGCTTGGGATCGATGCCAAGCTGCATTACGCATTCGACCGTCTGATCGAATTTCGCCGATGTGAACGACTTGATCTTCGCCACGGCTTCCACAAGCGGCAGCGGTTCTTTGTTCGTCTGCTCGGCTTGCTTGCTGTATCTCTTGCTTCTGAGTTTCATTGGCGTATCTCTTGAAAAAGAACGACCGCCCTGTGGGCGGGGCCCTGTGCTGTTATCCTTCCACTTTGATGCCCATACTCCGGGCCGTGCCCTCGATCACCTTCACGGCGGTGTCGATGTCAAAGGCGTTGAGGTCCTGCATCTTGGTCTGGGCGATCTGGCGCACCTGTTCGGCCGTCACCGTGCCGACCGTCTCCTTGCTGGCGTTGCCACTGCCCTTGGCCAAGCCCGCCGCCTTCTTGAGCAGCACCGCCGCCGGAGAACTCTTGACCTCAAACGAAAAACTCCTGTCCGAATAGACCGTCAGCACCACCGGGACCACCATGCCGGCCAATTCCTTCGTCCGTTCGTTGAACTGAGAAACGAACTGGCCGATGTTCACGCCGTGCTGACCCAGCGCCGGACCGATGGGCGGGGCAGGCGTCGCCTGTCCGCCCGGAGCCTGCAGCTTGATCTGAACCGTCACTTCCTTAGCCACTGATTACACCTCGTACATTCAGGGAATCCCGCCGCGGTCGCCGCCGGCGGAAAAACTCACACCTTCTCTATCTGCCAGTATTCGATATCCAGCGGCGTGCTCCTGCCGAAGATCGTCACAATCACTTTCACGATGCCGCGCTCCGCGTCAATCGAGTCCACGACGCCCTCAAAATTCTCGAACGCGCCTTCGCGAATCTTGATCATATCACCCTTCTTGAACTCCACCTTGATGCTCGGCGCTTCATCGGGCTTCTCGGCTTCCAGCAGCATCTTGGCCACGTCGGTGTCGCGCATCGGCGTCGGAATCCCTTCGGTGCCGATGAAATCCCCGACGCCGCCGGTGCCCTTGATCATGAACCACGCCTTTTCCGGCACGCGCCCGTCGGCCTCCGACTGCATTTCCATGAAGACATAGCCGGGGTACAGTTTGCGCTTGTGCACGGTCTGCTTGTTGCCGCGGATCCGCTTGATCTGCTCAACCGGAACCTCGATGCGCCCCACGATCTCGTGCAGACCCTCCTTCTCCACCTTCTGCTGGAGGGCCTCCCTGACCTGGAGTTCCTTGTTCGCCGCGACTCGTAGAACATACCATTGCATCGTCGTATCAGACCTCTCGCAACAGGCGTCTCAAAGGGTTGCAATCATCATGAAAACGGCTACGTCAGAATCGAACGGAAGATAACCTGGAAAATCACGTCGGTTATACCGATCAACCCCGCCATCAGCACAACCACGACGATCACGATGATCGTCGAGACCGTGATCTCCTGACGGCTGGACCAACTGACTTTCTTCATCTCGCCCTCGGCGGCGATCATGAAATCCGCCACGGAGGCCTTGTTGACCAGCCAGAACAACAAAACGCACAAGGCCGCGAACAACCCCACCGGCACAAGAGCCTGAGCCCACAGGTTCAGATCCGTCGCCCGAAGCTGCGTGTTGTACAGCGTATAGCTGCCCAGACCCGCTATGATCGCGCCCGCGAAGGCGCTGCCCAGCCGGGTGTACTTGCCCTGCCCGCGTTTATAAATGTCAAACGTCATACCGTGAACCTTAACCTTGACTTGCCGTCCGGATGATAGGTCGACCGTCGACCCAGCGGTCCAAACAGGCCAGGAGGGAGTCGAACCCCCAACCTTCGGTTTTGGAGACCGACGCTCTGCCAAATTGAGCTACTGGCCTATGGCTCCATCGTATTGCGCCCGGCGGGCCCGCGTCTACTTGCGCCGTATCTTGTGCGTCGTATGTGTGCGCTCGGTCTTGCAGAACTTCTTGAGCGTGAACTTCGGCGTACCTTCGGCCACGCTGACCTCGGTCCTGTACTCGCGCCGCCCGCACTCGCTGCACTCGAGCGTTATGTATTCTCTTTTCGTTTTCTTGGCCATATGAGAGACCGGTCCCTGCCGGACGGTCGCGGCGTTCGCCGCCGTGTCCGGCCGCCGCCACGCATGTCCGATGCGACAAGCGTGGTCGCGACGGTATCCGCCGCGACCACGTCACCTTCAAAATCGATTGTCCAACCTGCGATCCGCTGCAACGGACGCGTCTATTCGATCACCTTCGTGACGACACCGGCGCCCACGGTTCGCCCGCCCTCACGGATGGCGAAACGCAGCCCTTCTTCCATGGCGATCGGGGCGATGATATGCACTTCCATGGCGATGTTGTCGCCCGGCATGCACATCTCCGCCGGCTTGCCTTCGCGGCTCTTGAGCGACTCCACGTGCCCGGTGACGTCCGTTGTGCGGAAATAGAACTGCGGACGATAACCGGCGAAGAACGGCGTATGACGGCCGCCTTCCTCCTTCGTCAGCACGTATACTTCAGACTCGAACTTCGTGTGCGGCGTGATGCTGCCCGGCGCCGCGACCACTTGGCCGCGAAGCAGTTCTTTCTTCTCGACGCCTCGCAGCAACAGGCCCACGTTGTCGCCGGCCTGCCCCTCGTCCAGCGTCTTGTTGAACATCTCGACGCCCGTGCAAACCGTCTTGCGGATATCCTTGGCCAGGCCGACGATCTCGACTTCATCGCCGACATGGACGACTCCGCGGTCCACGCGACCCGTGCCCACCGTCCCGCGCCCCTTGATGCTGAAAACGTCTTCAATCGGCATCAGGAACAGCTTGTCGATGTCCCGCTGAGGAAGCGGGAAGTAGGAGTCGACCGCCTCCATCAACTCGTCGACGCACTTGCAGGCCTCGTCGTCCTTACCCTCGCACTCCATCGCCGCCAGCGCCGCGCCCCTGATGATCGGAATCTCATCGCCCGGAAATTCGTACTTGCTCAACAGGTCGCGGATCTCCAGCTCAACCAGATCCAGCAGTTCCGGGTCGTCCACCTGGTCCACCTTGTTCATGAAGACCACGATCTTCGGCACGTTCACCTGACGGGCCAAAAGGATGTGCTCGCGGGTCTGCGGCATCGGTCCGTCGCTGGCGGCAACCACGAGAATCGCCCCATCCATCTGGGCCGCGCCGGTAATCATGTTCTTGATGTAGTCGGCGTGCCCCGGGCAGTCCACATGGGCATAATGACGGGCGGCCGTCTCGTACTCCACGTGGGCGGTGTTGATCGTCACACCTCGCTCGCGCTCTTCCGGCGCGTTGTCGATGTCTTCGAACTTCTTGACGGTGCCGCCGAACTTCCTGGCCATGCGCATGGTAATCGCCGCCGTCAGAGTCGTCTTGCCGTGGTCGATATGGCCGATTGTACCGATGTTGACGTGTGGTTTCTTTCGCTCAAATACCGCCTTAGCCATCTTAAGATTAACCTCCAATGTGCCCGGTTCTTGTGGACTGGTTCGTTAGCAACCCGGCAAATAGAAACTGAAACCTGACTGTACTGTTTCGAATAGCCTCGAACTTCACGATATCTCTGCAAGCGCCACGGCTTGAACAGCGTGCACTTAGCTGCTGATGGGGCTTGAACCCATGACCTCGTCCTTACCAAGGACGCGCTCTACCACTGAGCTACAGCAGCAACTTGGACCGCCACTGCCTGCCGCCCCCTGCACCGGTCCAAATCCCCGACGGCCCGGGCGCCGGCACACAGCAAACGCCAAAAAGAAACGAACGCCACCCTTGGTTCCTCGTCGTCGGTTAAATGCGAAGACAACAGGAGCGCGCGGATGTCGAACACGCAAATCACAATAAATGGTGGATTTTACAGGTACGCAGGGCAACTGCAAACAGAAAAACACCGAAAATTCTAAAAAAATCGGTTTTCAACACTGCTACTGCAAGCAACCCCGGCGAATCCCCTGCCATGAAGCCCGCTCACCCTCCCGCCGCTCGGGGCTGGTTTGGGTCGGCAACGGTGTTGATCATGGCCTCCCACTGGCGAAGTTGACGCTGCCAGTTCGGACGCGACAGGTCCGCGCCGACCGGAAGGTCCTGAAATACCTTGAGAACCATCTTGGGATCCACGCCCGCGGGGGGTGTAGCCAGAAACGCGGCTATCTGCACCGCCACTGGCCCTGTGACCGACAGATCCTGGGCGGCCAGATATATCTGGAGCTGCTTGGCGGCCAGATCAAATTTCGACTGTCTGAGGTAACAGTCCACGAGATCCGCCACGACGACCGCCCTGTCCTGCGGCTTCTCAATGGAATCCAGAGCCTTGCGCAGAAACGCTGCCGCCTGCTCAAAATCGCCGCTCTTGCGGTACAACAAGGCCAATTGGAGCGCCGTGCTGGTGGCCAGAGCGGTCTTCTTGTCCGTCATGGCCTTCTGCTCAAGGATTGTGAGCAACTGGATCCGCTGTTCGCCCGACAGGACGAAAGCACCTGCCTCGGGGCTTCCGGAAAGCCGCGTCGCCCACGTCTCCACAACAGCTGTTGAAGAACGGCCGAATATCTTCAACATAGCCTGCCATGCCAACTCGCTCTCGCCGTTGGCGCCCGGGCTGCCGCTCAACCACGCCAGGTCCTGCTCGCCACCGACCTCCCCGGCTAGGTTTCTCAGGGCGGCGCGGATGGCTGGATTCTTATCGGATGCATATTTCTCTCGTAACTGGGCCAGGGCCGCAGCCTTGTCAATCTGAATCAGGCCATTGACAGCCTCCAGCCTGACCGCCTCACTCGAATCCTGTAAAGCATTGTCAAATAAGGGCTTGTATATCTTTGCCGCCTCGTCCCGGCAGATACACCGCGGCCCGCACAAGGCCCCCATCACGGCCATCAGCTCGCTCCGCAGGCTCCCGTTGTTGGGGTCTGACTCCTGCTGGTAACGATTGCTGACGGCGCTGAGGTAGGTCGTCAGTTCCTGAGCCGTCAGGCCGTTTTGCTCCAGCAGCTTCCGCACTACGTCAGCGCCCTCCCGAGCCTTGCGAGCATCCGACCGGCCCAGGAACTCCATCGCCAGGGTCAGCGTCTTTTTACGGACCTCCGGGGCGACCTTGACACCCGGATTGGGCAGAGAGGCATGGTAGACCGCCCCACCCAACGCCACGAACTGTTCGGTTCGGACCTCATCATCCGTTTCGACTCCCAGTTGTGCCAGAAGCTGCTCGGCGGAGTGCAGTTCTCCCATCAGCGACAACAACCTGGCGGTTCGCAGCCGCACGTCGCGGTGGGTATCGGAGACGAGCTTCACCAGGACATCGCCCAGTTCAGCGGCCATCTTGGGATTTGTCGTAGTGCCCACCCGGCCCTGGCGGACCTTCTCAAGGGCCCAGAGCTTGACGGTCGTTTCATCGCCGGCCAGCAGATCCGCGAGGAATTTGCCCTTGGCGGCGTCGTCCCCGATGGCCTCATACCGCTTGTTCAACTCGGCCAGGTACCGCTCCCGCCAGGCAGCAAGCTCCACCTCCAACTTACGGGCCTCGGCCTGTTGTTGGATAAGTCTTTTCTGCAAAAAGACTTCCGGCCCTTCCTGCCGAAGCTGGTCCACGATCTGGAGACGAGCGGCAGGGTCCTTGCCGGTCGCAAGCCCCGCAAGAACCGCCGCATTCATGGCAGCGGCCGCGACCTTGGAGTCCGCGTCGTCGATGAGCTGTATAAGCTTGATAGCCGCACCTACGTCCGGGTGCAGCTTCAGCACGTAGACCGCGTTGAGCCGGGCATTCGAAGGGGCGTTCGGATCGGCGAGCAACGCCTCAATGGACGGCGCGATCTCGTTGTATTTGAACACCAACGTCGCGTCGGCGGACAGCCGGGCCAGCTCGGCATTCGCTCCAGAGACCATCCTCATCAGGGGAGCAATGAAATCCGCCTTGTTGACGAGGGTCCTCTGCGCCGTCCGGCCCTGCATCAATGCCCTGCATACAGCGGTTCGTGCGGCGTCGTTCTTCGTGTCGGCCAGCGTCTCCAGCAGCATGGCACGGGCCGGCGGGGCGGTATCCGCCAGCAGCACCGTCGCCGCCTTGATGCGAATATCGTCGCTTGTGCCCTTAAGCAGAGCGTTCTTGATGATCTCGAGTTGGTCGTCCACGGCCGTCCCCTGCTCAGCCGTGCCTGCCGTCGGTGTGGCCAACGGTGCCTCCTGGGAAAGAACAATCCCGCACACGGCCAGCATGGCTACCAGCACTGTTGTACGGAATCGCATTCCATCCATTGGAAAGACCTCAGCAAAAAGTGCGCATAAACTCAAACACTATCATAAGCCCTCAGACTGCGCAAAGTCAACCGGATAGCGCCCATTTTCGCCTCGACAGCCAAAAAATTGTGCGAAGTTTCCGCACGGGGACCGCAGCGCCGCCTCTTCCAGGACGGACACCGCCTCGGCTTTGATACATGGGAATCAGGCCCGCCGACAACTCAGGGCCGGGGATGAAACTTGCGATGAATACTCCGCAGTCGCTCGTTATCCACATGGGTGTATATCTGCGTTGTGGAGATATCCACATGTCCGAGCATTTCCTGAACGCTTCGCAGGTCCGCGCCGCCTGTCAACAGATGCGTGGCGAAGCAATGCCTCAATGTATGGACCGTCAGATTGCGGCCCATACCGGCGCGCAGAGCATACTTCTTAACCAGCCGCCATATTTCAATACGGCTCATGGGTCGGCCGGTTCGCGACAGTAGGAGGAAATCGCCGCTCGATGCCCCGGCCAGGGCCGGTCGAAGGCCACGGATGTAGTGTGTGACAGCGGCCACGGCCACACGCCCCACCGGGATAACACGTTCCCGCCCCCCTTTGCCCAGGCACCGCAGGTATCCAATATCGAGGTTCAGGTCCGATAGTCTCAACCCCGCCAGCTCGCTGGCCCGGATGCCGGTTGCATACAGCAGCTCCAGCATCGCCTTGTCACGAAGATAGAAGGGCTCTTGCGGCGCCGGGGCCGCCAGCAGGTCTCGGACCTGGCTGGTGCTGCAAACGGTCGGCAGACGCTGCCATAGTTTGGGTCCGTCGAGCACCGCCGTGTGGTCATCGGCGAGCATCCCCATCATCTTGCCGAATCTCAGGAACATCCGGATGGCCGCAAGGCTTCGCTTGACGGTGCTCTCGCTCATGTGGTCGGCGCTGAGCGACCGCGTGAACTGCTGGATGACCGTCGGCGTCAACTGGTCCAGACGCCCGGCGCCGCGTTTGTGGCAGAAACGCAGGAATGTCCGCAGGTCTCGCCCATAGGCCAGGATGGTGTTCTCGGCCAGTCCCGCCTCGACGCCCAGGTAGTCCAGAAACTGTTTAACCAGGCCGCCCATGGGCAGGCTGAGCAGTTCGGTTGCAACATTCTGTGTCTGTGCCGAGGCCATGTTGTGTGGAAACTTCAGTCCGTTCCGATTTCAAGTCGGTATCGACTCCCACCCCGCGGGCACTTTAGCCATCCACATGTCCAACCGGCGCTTGCGAATACGCCGCCGGCAGTTACAATCGCCCATATTGACATAGGCAGGCGGACGCCGACGATAGCCGCCTGGCCCGAGGGTATTCGCCGGCAGTCGGCGTCTTGGGCCCTGTCAGCACTGTCGATGGCGAATGCCGGCCCTGATTTGAACGTGTGCAAAAATGTCAAAAAAAACATTCGCCCGGCGTCAATTTCTCCAACAAGTCGCTGCCGCGACGGCAATTCCCGTAGTTCATGCCATGAGGGCAACGGCCGGCAGATGTATCTGATTGACATCAGCAGTTTCGCTTGAGGCTGCGGGGCGGCACGGGTATAATCATGGCTGAATTGACCCAAAGGCGTTCACGGATGACCTGATATGTATGGGAAGACCTCAAAACACACCCCACTTCGATGCCTCACGGCATCCGGACTGGGATTTGCCCTGATTTTGGCAGGCCTGCTGTCCGGATGCGCCAAAGAGCAGGCGGTCGATCCACCAAAGCCGCTGGCGGTGGCCGGCCTGGACAGAGCCGAGGCAATGGCCCTGTCGGAAGACGTGCTGGCCAGGATGCATTTCACTATCGAAAAGGCCGATCCCAATGCCGGGATTGTCCGGACGGCCCCATTGACCGGGTCGCAATGGTTCGAACTGTGGCGTAATGACAACGTCGGACCGTTCAACAAGGCCGAAGCGAATCTTCAGAACGTCCGCCGCATCGTGGAAGTCCGGGTCCGCCAGGCCGATGACGCCGTCAATATCGACTGCCGGGCCGATGTGCAGCGGTTGAGTCTTACGGAACACCGGACTACCAGCAGCGCCCGGGCGTATCAGATGCACTCCGAGAGCACCCAGAGTCTTCAGAGGCTCAGCCTCAGCGAGGCCCAGACCAGGAATATGGCCTGGGTCGACCTGGGCCCGGACAACGAGCTGGCCGCCGCAGTGCTCCAGCGTATCGAGACCCGGATTGCCGATCGCCAGGGGGGTCAGGGGGAATGAGAGTCCTCGTTTGCGGCGGGGCCGGTTACATCGGGAGTAACATGACGGCGATGCTGGCTGAGGCCGGGCACGAACCGACCGTGTTTGACAACCTGAGCAAGGGCCATGCGGCGGCCGTTGGCCGAGCCACCCTGATCCGGGGCGATCTGGCGGATTATCGGCTGCTGGTCGAGATGCTTCGGGACCGCCATATCGAGGCGGTCATGCACTTCGCCGCGTTTATCGAGGTCGGCGAGTCGGTGGCCCGGCCACTGGATTACTACCGCAACAACTTCTCGAACACACAGAACTTGCTTTCGGCCATGGAGTCCGCGGGCGTCGAGCGGTTCGTCTTCAGCAGCACCGCCGCGGTCTACGGCATCCCGGCCGGGACCCCTATTGCCGAGGATTCGCCCAAGGCCCCGATCAACCCCTACGGGCAATCCAAGCTCGATGTGGAGCGGATGTGCCACTACCAGAGCCAAACGGGGCGGCTGCGGTATGCCGCACTTCGCTATTTCAACGCCTGCGGGGCCGGCGACGACGGGCGCCTCGGCGAGGACCATCGCCCGGAATCACATCTGATACCCCTTATCATCCAGGCGGCGATGGGCCGGCGTAAAGACATCAAGGTGTTCGGCACGGACTATCCGACGCCCGATGGCACCTGCATCCGCGATTACATCCACGTCGAAGACCTCTGCCGGGCCCACCTGCTGGCCCTGGAGAGGCTCGACGACAGCCAGGAACTGGTCTACAACCTGGGCAATGGGGCCGGCTATTCGGTTCGGCAGGTGATTGATACCATCCGGGCCGTCACGGGCAAAAACTTCAACGTAACGGAAACCGACAGGCGGCCCGGAGACCCGCCCGTGTTGACATCCGATGCGTCAAGGGCGAGGACCGAGCTGGGTTGGACCCCGAGGATGCCCGAGTTGGAGCGAATTGTCGGGACGGCCTGGAAGTGGCACCGGGACCATCCCGACGGCTATGGCGACTGAGCAAACGTCAGTTGCCTTTCGCCGTCCGCAATTTGTCGACCAACTCGTGGACCTTGCCCACGACAAGCGTTTCCACCGATGGTGCGAAGGGACCCGGCAGTGGCGTGTAGACCATCATATCACCTGCCTCGTAGCCACCCTCTTTAAGGACTCGCGCAGAGGGTATGTACCCGAAGACGTCGTTGCAACAGGCCGCCACCCAGATCGGCCGACCCGGCAACTCCGACTTCAACCGTAGCGAATAATCCACCACGACCTCGCCGGCCAGAGCAACCAGGGTCATATCGTCCCCGAATTCGATGACCTGCACGAGATAAGGATACGTGGTTCGGATGGCCCCCGTCCGGTCCAGTTCCGCCAGCAGGGTCTCGGCGTGGCGCCGCTCGTACTTGTTGGCGGACTTGGCCTGCTCTTCGAGCTGCGAACGGGCGGGAGGTTCGGCGAATTCGAGCACCGCCGCGTCGAGGGCCATCCGCAGCGGGCCGGCGACGGGTTGGGCCCGCGGAATCAGCGCCGTCTCGACGGCATTGGCCAGGGCACGGCCGTGCTCCTTGCAGTAGTCCAGGGTGCGGGGCCCGCCGCGGGGGTAGGGGTTCTGGTCACCGGCGCAGCCGGACATGAAAAGGGCGGTCGTGCCCGGATGCAGTTCTTCGATATACGCCTGGGCGAACCCCGCGTAATCCCCGCAAAACTCATAGAAACTCAGCGTCGTGCAATGACAGGCATAGCCGAACAGCACGGCCTTGAGTTTCCCGTCGGGAGTGTCAATTCGCAGAACGGGCACCGCGTGATCGACGGGACCGCCCGGGTTCGGACTGATCTGGTAGCCCCTCTCCATCTTCCATCGCCGGTTCATGGCGAAGCCCGCACGGGCATGGGAGTACGACAGGTTCGCGACGGTCAGGTCCTCCAGCGCCCGGCCGACGAGTTGGACGAGCTTCTCCTGAAGCCCCCGGGTGTACTGGACCGACTGCTCGGCCTGTTCGGGCGACGGCCCGTAGAATGTGTCGCCGTAGACGGAGTATGCAGGATCCCAAAGGGCCGGGCCGCAGTGCGTATGGGAGGCGCTGACCAGCAGTGCTTCGGGCGGCAATTGGTATCGCCGTCCCACCTCGGCCTCCAGGGCGTCCCGCATGGCCCGTGATATACCCAGCAGATCGACCGTGACGATCACCAGCCGTGCGCCCGCTCCGTCCTCAATAGCCAGCGCCTTGGCATTGAGGTCGTGCACCTTGCCTTCGGAAGGTTTGGTCCGGGCGGCATATCCGGCCATCCACATGGGTTGCTCCGGCGTGATGACGACGCAGGCCACACCGGCCTTCCA
>DSDB01000185.1 GCA_011057845.1 Phycisphaerales bacterium
CCTGCAGGGCCCGGCCCGTCGCGGTAATCAACAGGCCGAGTCTGTCGATCTGAATGATGACGTTCTGATTACGTTTGATGACCGCCTGAGGCCTGGCCGGCGCGAGGATATCGAGCCCGACCGTGCTGCCGGCCGCGATGGCGCGGCGTGCCGCCAGACCGTAGGGCGCCACCCAGTCGGCCGATTCGGGGTAGTCCGAGGCGACGGTTTCAACCAGGACATTGTCATGGGTGATGAACTCGCCTGCCGCGATGTCGGCGGTCGCCTTGACGACACGGCGATTGTAACGGGCTCGGAATACGACGCGGCGGCTGTCCACCACCGCGGCGGCCTGTTTAACTTCGATCTCGACTATGGCCAGATTGGCGGCCGGACTCTTGGCCGCCGACGCGGTGAATGTCAGTGCTGATTGAGGTTCCGCCAGGACCAGATCCGGAGGCGCCGCCACCGGCTCAAAGGCGCGGACACCGGGAGCCTTCGGCGCCGAATCAAGGTACGCCGAGGCGAACTGGACGAAATCGCCGCCCGTTACCGTCCGGTGCGGCCGAGACACCCGGACGCTGTCGGCGCCCGAAAACATCACGCAGGAGGCGTCCAGTCCCGCCGCCGCCAACCGGCTCAGTATCACAGCCCGACTGACCGTGATTTCCTGCCCCGGCATGGCGATGCGCCCCAGTGTCACCTTCTCGGCCTGGTCCAGCAGCCGCTGTTCGCCCAGAAGTACTCCCACCTGTCCCAGCGTGGGCACGTCATTCTCGATGGTCAGCCGCCGCGGCAAATGAATGCGCAGCCCGGACCCCGCACCGCTCTCGACCGCCGCCGCCGGCCCCGCGACGGCCCAGCTCAGTATTATAGTCAGGATGATCGTTCTGCGTTTCATGGTCGTCTCAGTTTAATAGCTGCCGGTCTGTATGGCGGTCTGGAGCATCTGGTCGCCCGCCCGGATGGCCCGCGAACTGACCTCGTAGGCCCGCTGGGCGGTGATGAGGTTCACCAGTTCCGTCACCATCTGCACATTGGACTTCTCCAGAAACCCCCCTTGAATCAGTCCCAGGCCGTTGTTACCCGGAATACCCGTCACGGCCGTGCCGCTGGCCTCCGTCTGCGCCAGCAGGTTGTCGCCCTCGCTGGACAGCCCCGACGGATTAGGAAAGTTGGCCAGTTGGATGCTGCCGACCACCGACTGTGTCCCGGATGGGTCGGTCACGTTGACGCTGCCGTCCTTGCCGATTGTCACCGCCACGGCATCGGTGGGAATCGTAATCGGCGGATCGAGCAGGTAACCGGTCGCCGTCATCAACTCGCCGTTGGGTCCCTTCTGAAAAGCCCCGTCGCGGGTATATCGGGTCGTGCCGTCCGGCATGGATATCTGGAAGAATCCCTCGCCCGTGATGGCCAGGTCCAGCGGACGGGTGGTGTTGACCAGCTCGCCCGGGCTGAAGACCTTCACCGTCGAGGCGGCCCGAACCCCGGAGCCCACCTCCATGCCGCCCGGCGATGCCTGCCCGGAGAACATCTCCGCGCCCGCCTGCCGCAGGTGAACATAGAGCAGGTCCTGAAAATCCACCTGGCTGCGCTTGAAACCGTTCGTGTTGATGTTCGCCAGGTTGTTGGCCGTGACATTGATCATCAACTCCTGGGCGCTCATGCCCGTCGCGGCGGTTGAGAATGCTTTGAGCATCGTGGGTCGCTCCTTCGAACTTGTGTAATGACGGTCAGCCCATGGCTACGCTCATGAGGCTGCCGCCGATATCCTTCGTGGCCGACAAAACACGGGTATTGGCCTGATAGAGCCGCGAGACCATCAGCATATTGACCATCTCCTCCATGAGCTGCACATTGGAGGCCTCGCGGCAGTACTGCCGAACCGTCAGACCCGTGGGTGTCTCGGGCCGTACGCCACCCGGCGCCCGAAAACACCCCTCTCCGACGGACACCAGGGCCTTCTCGTCCTCCGCTTTGAAGGCTACGAGCTTGAAATTGTCGATCGTAATGCCATCGGCCTGAACCGCCCCGTCGGCCGTAATACGAATCGCGGACATCGCCGTCTGAGCAGGCACGGAGATTGGTCCGCGGCTGCCCGCCACCGGCCGGCCCGAGAGGTCCACAATCTGGTTATCGCTGTTGAGGCCGAACGCGCCGCTGCGTGTGTAGAGCGGACCGTCCGGCGTCTCAATCACGAAGAAGCCCTTGCCCTCAAGCGCTGCATCCAGGGGCCGGCCGCTTTCCATCAGCGGTCCCTGCGAGAAATCGTACACGGTCGTCGCGTCGATGTCATACCCGGCGTCCGGCATGGGAACCCCCGCCTCCGCCAGGGCCTGTGTAAATGAGCTGATGCGCCGCTTGTACCCGACCGTGCCTGCGTTGGCCAGGTTGTGTGCAATAGCCTCGAACTGAATCCCAAGATGTTCGAGTGTCGCCCCGATCCGGTCGCTCAGTTCAGACATGGCCGGCCTCCTTTTCCACGACGGGCTCCGCCGGTGTGAATGTCTCGTCGGCACCCTGCGGCGCAGACGGTGTCCGGCCCGGGTCCGCCTCGTCCCGCGCGACCCTCGCCTTCACGGCGGCGGTGTTCGTCGCCCGAATGAGTTCGCCTACCGCCGGATCGCTGAGAAACGTCAATTCCAACGCGATGGACGCCCCTTCGGCAGTCGTCGTCACATGGCGGACCTCGCCCATATTCTCCACGATCTTGCCCGCGTGCCTGTGCGGTCCCGCCGGATCGGACGGCCCGGCGTCCATATCCTCGTCAAGATTGAATACGACCAGCACGCGGTCGCCGGTCTTGACATTCAGCCCAGCCTCAACCCGCAGACCCGGCCCCGCCAGTTCGGTGATGACCGCCGGCACAAACGTCGGAGGTCCCCAGGAACCGTCGGCGATGCAACCGGCTCTGCCGCTCGACCGAGAGCCGTGGCTCCGCTGCGTTCGCGCCTCCTCGCACGGCGCCACAAACGGGAAACTTGCTATATACCCCTGCCGGTGAACCGGCACACGCAAAAAACGACGACGGTTGATAAACCGCACGTTCTCGCTGTGGGCCAGTCCCAGCACGTCTCCGTCAAAGCTGAGCACCGAGGAATCGAACTCCCACACCGATGCCCCGAAGTAGTACCGTACACACCAGAACTCCCCGAACGTCACTTTGACGTGGCAGGTCATCCGCACCGCCAGCTCCGCGTCCGTATTCTCAACCACGGTCGCTTCGATCTCGTCGTCACGGCCCCGTCGCCGCGTCATGTGAATCGTGCGCCCCGCCGGAATCTGGCGGCTACTCAACTGAGAAATGTCCGGCGCCCTCGTGCTCGCCGCATGGGGCACAACAGTCTTGAACCCGAGCTTCTCCCGCAGGAACGACAACTCCATACGCAGACTGCGAACCTGCTCCGGCAACGGCTCTCCGTCGAGCTGCTCCTGGACCATCCGGCCAACCCCGCGGTCAAATGCGCTGCCGAGCGTGAAAATCGATTCGTCGCGCCGAATCCCCGCCCGGCGTGCAATGTCCCGTAGGAGCGCCTTCTCATGAGCTGTCAACCCGTACTTCCGCGCATACTCGTCAAACATCCGCCCCGAGACGCGCAGCTCCTGCTTCTTGCGCCGATACGTCACGTAGAACAACAACGCCGACAGAACCCCAATCGCCGCCAGACCGCTGATCGTGAACCATCGCTCGGTCATCACCGTTTTGTAACCCTGCATCGCCTCCCATCGCTCGCGCGGCGTCAACTGGGCCAGTACGCCCCAGGCGGCGCCCGCCCGGCCGCCCACATACCGCCCCAATCCAGCCGCCATGTTGAACACAGAATCCATCATGCCGTTACCGAGCCGACTCATCCGCCTACCGGATAAGGTTTGTCAGTTCCCTCAGAATATCGTTGGCGACACGGATCGTCCTGGCGTTCGCCTGAAAACCGTTCTGCGCCTCGATCATCGTCACGAACTCGGTCGCCACGTCCGCATTGGACTTCTCCAGCGCCCCGCCGTGAATCGAGCCGGCCCCGCCGCTCAACGCCTGCGTCGCCGCCGGATCGCCCGAGTTCGCCGAAGGAATGAAGTAACCGTTGCCGATGCTCTCCAAGCCCGTCATGTTTTGGAATAACGCGATCTGCAAAGTAGTAATTTCCTTCTTGACGCCGTTGGAGAATGCGCCGATCAGAATCCCCTCGTTGTTCACCGAGACCGTGGACAACCTGCCCGATTCATACCCGTCCTGGCCCCGGGCCACGGCCGTGCTGTTGCCCGCGAACTGCGTCAAGCCGTCCAGCATGTCCGGCGTTCCCAGCGACAGTCCGATCCTCTGCGTATTGCTCTTGTCGTGGTCGAACGTCACCGAGAACAACGCCGAATCCCCGATGGCCGTATCCAGACCCGAGTAGTAGCCCGTCGTATCGAACTGAATCCCCTCGATCCGCCGGTCGGTGATATTGTACACATTGCCCGTGATCGAGGTCAGCACCATGTCCCACGTATTCGGCGTCTCCGTCCGCACGAACGCGGCCGACAGCGTATGTCGTCCGCCCTGGCTGTCGTACACGGTGATCGAGACATCCTGCACCGCCTCGCCGCCGACGTTGGTGATCTCAAAGTACGACGGCAGTTTAAGCTCCGACGTCGCCGTGCCCTGGTTGAACGTCAGCTTGACGTCCGACTTGCTGTAGCCGTTCGTCACATCCGTGACGACAATCTGTCCGTCGCTGAATGATGCCTTGGCGTTCGTCGCCCCCAGCGCCGCGCTCAGGGCCGTGACCACGTCGCTGAGCGTCATCGTGTCCGCCAGCGTAATCGTTGCCGGCGTCAGCGCCGTACCGTCGTGGTCGTAGCCCGTGACCGTGATAGTACTGCCAACCAGGGTGCCGCTCGAGCACTGGTCCAGTTCAATCAGCTTGGTGCTGCTTGATGCCTTCGTCCCGCTGTTTTCCGTGAACACGACGTTCGACACCAGCTTGTTCGATCCGTTGACGGTGTTAACCTGGTCGGCGCTCAGGTTGCCGGCCACCGTCACCGACGTGGTCGCCTTGGCCGCCATCGCCACGTCATACGGAATCCGGATGTTGCTGTCGCCGGCCTTCTGGAACGTGTCGGCCTCGCCGGTCGAACCGATCCGTTGGACCAGGAAACCCGTCGCCGGGTCCACCAGATTCGAGTTCGCGTCCACCGCGAATGTTCCGGCTCGCGTATAGACCTTCCGCTGTCCGTCGCTGAGCACGAAGAATCCCTCCCCCTCAATCGCCATATCCAGCGGGTTGCCCGTGTTCACAATGTTGCCCTGGCTCATGTTGGGGCTCGTCCCGGCCACCCCCACGCCGCTGCCCATCTGCTGGGGGTTGGTCCCGCCGATCGTGCTCGTCGGCTGCGACGCCTTCTTGATCGTCTCGCTCAGAAGCTCCGAGAAGATGATCCGGTGCGACTTGTACGCCGTCGTGTTGACGTTCGCCAGATTGTTGCCCGCGACGTCCAGCATCTGTTGATGAGCTTGAAGACCGCTGACGCCCGCTGAAAGTGCGAAACTCATGTCTTGACTCCCCTAATTCTTGCTAGTCTTGTACGGCGATCACGTCCTTCAGACTCACTGCGTGGTCGCCGACGGACAGGACCGTATCGCCATCTACATCATTGTAAACCGTTTCTACAACGCCACTTAGAACACCCCGCACGCCCATGCCCGTGTCGCCCACGAAACTGACGACCTTGCCGAGCAGGCTGCCTGCATAGTCTCTCTCCACGGCTCGCAGCACCTGGCTGAAACTGCTGTTCATCGTCTCGAGTTGCTGCAACTGCGAGAACAATGCCATCTGTGAAGCCATTTCATTGTTGTCCAGGGGCTCCAAAGGATTCTGATGCCGCAGTTGTGCCACCAGCAGCCTCATGTAATCGGCCTGCATCGTGTTGGATGGCTGCGTTGCCGCGACCTGGCTCATACTTCTTGTCCTGTCGAGAGTTGCTCTTGTGCCGGACCACACAATGGGGCCGACCCGCCCTCGCTTCGTTGCAATCAGCGTGCCAAGTCGTACACGCATGTCACTAGACGCAATGCAACCTATTGTAATAGAAAGGCTTACGTAAATTGCGTCGGCGCACCCGCACGCCGGTCTGCCCCCTATACCGCTCCAATGGCCAGGACATATCTTCCGACCGGACAGAAGATAGTTCCGGTTCGGCCGAGCTGTGCGGTCTCCAGGCGACCTCACATGGACAGACGGCCCACGTGATTGACCGTAACGTCCTATAATATTACAGATATTTATATAGTTCATGCTGCATTCTGTCCCTCACGGCTCCTGGTGAACCGCCGCCACGACCCTGTGGCGCCCCTTACTCACACTCGACGTGCCTGTCAGGAAAACGAATGGCCTGTATAGAATCCCGACAGAAGGCCAAACCGCAAAGCCCCCATTCCGCCCACAAGAATCAGGCCTGAGGAGCCAATATGCCCTGTTCCACCACATGGACACCGCGTTTCCCATCCTTGGCACGCACCTTGCTCCATTAGAGGAATGGCACGTGAAGTCTTTGCGTACTGACCCGACGCCGGGCCGGGAGACTCACGAATTACCCAAACGCAGCACCCAATGACGGACAAGGAACACGACAGCACACAGCACCACGAGACTCCGGCACCCACCGACCAGGAGCGTTTCGCTGCCCCGGCGAGGGAGGACTTGACCGAAGAGGACGTCTTCGCAGACAGCCTGCCCTTCTTCGAACAGACCGATCGTCCCGTCGAATTCCCCGCGGCCAGCGAGCCGATTGAGCAGGTCCGCCCGCTCTATGAACCCCCCTCAGCCCCCCGTTTCTCGTGGGCTCAGATAGTCCTGCTCGCCTCAATTCTGGCCGTTGCAGGCGTCATGCTCTACCCGACATTGGTACGGTCTTTCGGACGCAGGGCCACCCCGTCGCCGGATAGTCCGCCGACCCAGGCCCCGGCGAACCCCGGCGAACCCCAGGCTCGCGTTCAGCCCACTGCCCTCCCCAAGCCCTCCCAACCAACCGAGTCCACAAGGCACACGCCGCCCTTGCCAGCCGTTTCGCTGGCTGTCGCTGAGAACCTCTACGCCAATGAGGATTACGCCCGGGCACATGCCGCCTATCAGCAGTTGTCCGCCGGCCTCGCCGACCAGCCCGCCGAGACCCTGATGCGAGATTTTCTGACACTGAAAATGGCCCTCTGCCTGCAACGACAGGCCGAGTTGGAGCCCGCCGCCGTACTGCTGCGACAGATTTCCGCCAGCGCCTCACCCTTTGTCCGGGCCCTGGCCTACTACGATCGCAGCCAAATTGAACTCGAAAAAAAGCAGTTTCTCGCCGCAAGAACAGCCGCTTATCAGGCCTTCGCTCTGGTCGAGAGCACCGGCCTTCCCAAGGATCGCTGCGAGGCGCTCAGGCGGGATTGCGGTTTTGTCGCCGCCCAGGCCCTGACCCGACAGGTCCTGACGCTCCGCGATATCGACAAGGACTGCCCCGGCGAACTCTGGTCGGCCGGGAATCTCGCCAACAATCACCTGCTGGGTCTGGATGAGAAGCAGATTCGCCACTGCCTCACGGCTGGAAGAGCCACCCTCGAATCGGCCGTGCTTGGACCTGAGATACAGGATACCGACGACGGCAAGGGCGGCCGCCTCTACACGGTCATCTGTAACGGCGCTCCGATGGAGGAACTGCTCGCCCGTTTCGCCGCCAACGCCGACCTGGATGTCCGTTGGGGACTGACCGCCGAGTCCGTGGGCGTCCGTAAACGAGCGGTCACCCTCTATATCTCCGACGCCTTGTTGGACGACATGGCGACCGTCATCGCCGGGTATGGCGGCTTGCTCGTCCGAAGCGACGATGCCGGTCTCCTGATGGTCGCCGACCCGGCGGAGTACACTTCCCTGTCCGAACACGTCGCCACCCTGACCGAAGAGTGCATCCGCCTCTGGCGACGGTTCTCTCTCAGGCATCACGACGATACTCGTATGGCCAATGCCCACTTTGCCCTCGGCTTGATGCAGACCGAGGCCCAGCGCCCCGACGAGGCCATCGCCGAGTACAAGATGGTCGCCAACCGGTTCCCCCGAAGCCCCCTTGCGCCGTACGCCCTCCTGAACTCCAGCCGGGTCCGCACCAACCTCATGGACTACCCGGGTGCTCGCAAGGACCTCCAGCAGCTCGTCGAGCAGTACCCCGACACGTCATTTGCCGACCGCGCCTGCCTGTACCTGGCTGACGCCACCCTCAGCACGGGCATGGCCGCCGAGGCCGTCAGGCTGTATACCAAGGTCTACAATCTCGCCGTCTCGACGGACACGCAACAGGCTGCCGCGCTGGGCGCGGGCACCGGCCTCTTCAATCAACAACAGTACGCCGAAGCCGCCAAGTGGCTCACACGGTACGTCAACCTTGTCAAGGACACGCGGTCACGCAACCTCGCCGCGGCCTGTCTGATGCTTGGCAAGGCCAACATGGAACTGGGCCGCGCCGATGAGGCCAAGAAGGTCCTGCGGCTGGCGCTTCGCGGCATGTCCTCCAGACAGCAGTACGTCGAGACGCTCTTGACCCTGGTCCAGGCGCACATGGCCGCTGAGGAATTCCTCGAAGCCCTCGACATCCTCGACAGCTCCGAAGCCCAGCAGTTCTCCCAAGAGCACGCCCTCGAGGTCGTCCTGCTCAAGGCCCGCGTGCTCTGTCGGATCGGGCTGGCGGACCTCGCCGTTGGACTCATTCGTCACCGTGTGCAGTACCTCGTCGACCCAGAACTCAAGGCCCGTGCGAACCTCGATCTGGCCCGGTCCCTCAAAGCCTTGGGCCACATCGACGAAGCGGCCGCGTGTCTGGGCGATATACTCGTCTACGCCGCTTCCGGGCCAACCGCTCAGACCGTCCAATACGAACTGGCCGCCGCCTGCCTCGAACTCAACCGCCATGAACAGACCGTTGGCATCTGCCTGGACTTGCTCCGGTCGGACCCGCCGGATGACCTCAGACAACAGACGTTCCGGCTACTGGCGCAGGCCTATGCCCGTCAGCGAGACTATGAACGGGCCGCGCAGGCCCTGATCGGGCGGTTGAAGTCCGCCGACGTGCCAACACAGACATCCGGCACGGCAACACCCGTCGGCGCCATATCAGCCGACTATGCTCCCCGCTGAAATCGAAGTGTGTAATCGTATGTATATCGAAGACCTTACAAAGCAGGCACATCAATTCCGCGTTGACAGCGGCATCGCGCCAACCCTTTTCGTACTGGTGCTCGCGCCTCTGTTCGTGCCGCTCCTGCCGGTCTCGGCGGCGATGGCACAACCAAATACAGAGGCAGATGCCCCACAAGTTTCCCCGGACGTCAACACCGTAAGCGTCGCCGATGGCAATGCCGTCTCCGCCGCGCCCGTGCATGAAGTGAACGACACGCTCATCGCCGCGGATCAAGCCGGCGCATGGACCGCCTCCTTCGAGCAGATCACCGCCAATCAGGGGACTGTGGCGGCATGGAAGGACCGCATCGCAGCGCCTCCGACAGACAAACCGGCCGACAGCCGCCAAGCACTCCGGCAACTGATCGAGATGGTTCGTTCCGTCAGGATAGACCTGCCGGATAATCCCGACCTGGGCGCCGGCGAGCGGTACGGACAATCCTATAGACAACACCCGGGCCCCAGTGCCGCACCACCGAATCCCGCCGATGTGAACCAGACACCGGGCGATGCCGCGCGACAGACCGCCGGCCCAAGGCTGACCGCCGTGCCGTTTATTCCAGGGGCCGGAATCACGGAAGCCACGGTCGCCGAGGTCCGCAAACAGATCGACGTCTCTCGACCCATAGCCGATGCGTTGACCCTGGCGGAGGTGCTCTTTCGCAGCGGACGTAACGCCGAGGCGGCCGCCCTGTACGACCGCATCCTCACGGTGACGGACCCAAACGACCGTCGCGCCGCCGATGATCGTGCCTGGGCGCTCCTGCAACGGGGCAGATGCCTCCACGAAACCGACGGCGCTGCGGCCATGGAGTCCTACCGGGGGCTATTGCGGGAATTCCCTCAGTCCCCGTGGGTGGCCGTCACCAAGGCACAGATGGAGCTGGTGGCGTGGCTGGCCCAGGATAAGCCGCTCGATCTGCTCGAACAATGCAGAACTGAAATAGCCGAAGTCCGACAGTTGTCCAAGATTGAGGGAATCGTCCAGAATGAGCCATAACCACGCCAACCCAGACATCCGACTGGAACGGCCCAACGCTACGGCCAGCGTCCTGATTGTGGACGACGACCCTCAATCGGGTCGCTTCATGCTGGAGGCCCTTGCCCGCAAGGGCATCCTCGCCTATCTGGTGGATGACCCGACCGCGGCCGTCGAATACGTCGATCAGCGTGTCGTGGATGCCGCCTTCGTCGCTGCGGCCATCCGCTCCGCCGATGGATCGGCGACAGACGGCCTCTTGCTCCTGTCGCGCATCCGACAGATCGCCCCCGAATTGCCCGTCATCATGCTCGGCACACCCGAGCCGACCGACGACGCCCCGGCGGCCGGGCTTCTCACGTCCGCCATCGAGACATCCGTCCAGGCAATGCGCTTGGGCTGCTGCGACGTCCTGCCCAAACCCATCGACGGCCGACGACTCGAACGGGTGCTCGATACCTATCTGCCGAACCACGGCGTGGCGAAGATCGCCGCAGCCAGAGAAGGCGGCTGGCCCCTGTTCGAGATCGTGGGACGCAGCCCCCGCATGATCCAGTGCGTGGAACTGGCCAAGCGAGTGGCCGCCACATCCGCACCCATCCTGATCACCGGAGAAAGCGGCGCCGGCAAGGAACTGATCGCCTATCTCGTCCACCACAAGAGCCGACGCACCGACGGGCCCTATATCCGCGTCAACTGCGCCGCTTTGAGCGATTCCCTGCTCGAGAGCGAACTCTTCGGCCACGAGAAAGGCGCCTTCACCGGCGCCTACGCTCGAAGAAAAGGCCGGTTTGAGACCGCCGATGGCGGAACGCTCCTGTTGGACGAGATCACGGAGACCCCGCTGCGGTTCCAGGCCAAGCTCCTGCGAATCCTCGAACAACAGGAATTCGAGCGTGTCGGCGGCAACGAGAACGTCCGGGTCAACGTGCGGATTATCAGCACGACAAACCGCGACCTCGCCGCCGAGGTTGAACAAGGCAACTTCCGCCGGGACCTCTATTATCGCCTCAGCGCAGTACGGCTGGCGGTGGCGCCCCTGCGGCAGCGCCCGGAGGACCTGGGCGACCTGGTCTGGCACTTCGTCAACGAGTATGCCCGCGAGACCGGCCGCCGCATCACGGCCCTTGACCCGGCCATGATGGACCTGTTCGCCCGATACCACTGGCCCGGAAACGTCCGCCAACTGCGAAACGTCGTCCTGACCTCCCTGATCTTTGGCGTGGGGCCGGTCCTGTCGCTGGCGGATGTCTCCTGGTTATTCGACGAATTACAGCCCAGACGCCAGGAAGCACCGCACGGATCGCCCGCCCCTGATGCTCCCCAGGTGAACCTCGCGGGCATCCCGCTGGCTCAGTTGGAACGGCGGGCCATTCTCGACACACTCGAGACGACCGACGGCAACCGGACCCGCGCCGCCGAGGTCCTCGGCATCAGCGACCGGACGCTCAGAGACAAGATCAAACGATACCGACAGGAAGAATGCCTTCAGACCACTTGAGGGTCTTCTCTGGCCGTCTCATCGAATAGACAAAGGCAAATGCTATGGCCGATGACGAAAAGAACAAACAGACCAAAGAGAACAAGCAGGAGAAACCCGCCGGCGGAGCCGATAGAAGGAGCCTCATCGGCCGGTTGCTGCCCTGGACCGTCATAATCGTCGTGGTCGCTGTCAGCGCCGGCGCCGGCTTCGGACTGGGCCGGATCTTCGCGCGGTCCGCCACGCCCGACCCCAGCGACCCGAATGCCCCCAAGCCCGCCGCCGCGGGTAAGACGACCCCCGCCGAAAACGACCCGGAGAAGACCCTACTCTACGAGGACCTGCCGACCGTCGTGGCCACCCTCAACGAGCCCGGTCTGACACGTTACCTTCGCGTGACGCTCATGCTCAAGCTTTTTCAAAGGGAGACCGCCGACAGCAAGGCCGTGGTCGCCGGCAAGTCCGCCGAGCTGGTCAACTGGCTGAATCTCTTCCTGGCCAGCCAGACCCTCGAAGATGTCAGGGGCGACCGTAACCTGCGACGGCTCCAGATGCAGATTCTCGACGCTTTCAACCAGGTGCTGGCCCCCAACGCCAAGCCGCTCATCAAGGAAGTCTACTTCAAGGATATTGCCATCCAATGAGTTGTTCTCCCGACCGATACGCGCTCCTGCAATTGCTGCGGTCCCGGCTAGCGGCTGCTGCCCCGGCCCCTACGGACACAGCGGCCGAGCCCTGGGACTGGACCTGTCCCCATCGGTTCAGCAGTGAGCACCGGCGCAAGTTGGCTGAAATGGCGGCGCAGCCCGCCGAGTGGCTCACCGAAGAGTTTCGCAAGTTCGCCGGTGAAACGGCCGCTGTTGAGTGCTCTCAGATCAGTGAGCACTATCTGTCCGACCTGACCCAGCCGTCCGTCGGCGAACGCCTCTGCTGGGCGACCTTCGGCGGCCCGGATAACGCGGCCGTCGGTACCGTGGTCGTGGATGAGAAGACGGCCCGCGGGTGGCTCAAGCAACTCCTGGGCGACACGGAGGAGCGGGATGAAACGGCCTCCGGCGACGAACTATCGCCGCTGGAACAATCCCTGTTGCTGGACATCGCCGGACTGTTCGTCCGCTCTCTGGCCCGCGCCGACGGGTCATTGGGCCGCCTGAGCATCTGCCCCGGAATCAGTATGGAAGCCTTGCCGCCCGTGCTGAAGACCGCCGACGAGTGGGTCAGGATGGAGTTCCTGGTCCGCTGTGGCAACGAGGCGTCCGCCGCAGGCAAGGCGGCAATCCTGATCCGATCAGACGATCTCGACGCCCCCGCCGGCCGCAGACCCCCCGAGGCCGCCAGCCTCTCACCCGATGCGCAAGCCGCCCGCATGGTCGCCCATCTCCACGAAATGCCCATAACACTGGACGCCGTTCTCGGTGATGTGCGCCTGACGCTTGAGGAAGTCCTGAGTCTGGCGCCAGACGACATCCTCCTTCTGGACCGGATGACCACCGATCCAATCAATATCGAAGCGGAAGGCCAACCGCTTATGAACGGCCGACCCGCGCGGTCGGCGGGCAAGAACGCCGTCGTCATCACTGCGACAACCGCCCAGGCACACGTGTAGCCGACGATTCATATTTGCTCACGCGACATAGTAGGACGATACCGTATGGCAAAGTCAACCGAAGCAATCGAAACACGGGCCGACGCCGGAAAACAGGTGCAGTCGGCCGAATTCACCGAAGCCCCCGTCGGCGCCGGCGTCGGACCCGGCGGCAGTATCGATATCCTGTTGGACATGGATGTGCCCGTGACCGTCGGCATCGGCCGCGCGGAAATCACCGTCCGCAAGTTGCTCGCCCTCGGCGTCGGTTCCGTCGTCAAACTCGACAAAGGCGTGGACGAGCCCGCCGACCTCTATCTCAAGGGCTCACGGTTCGCCACCGGCGAGGTCGTCGTCGACGACGGCCGTTTCGGTGTCCGGATCACTCATATCCTGGCGCCGGGCGCCGCCGCCGAACCCGCTCAACCGTAAACCCTCTGTAATCGTAACAGGAATACATGGCCAAACGTGCCAGGACAACACCGACCGCACCGGAAGAGATCGACGCCGTCGATCCGCCGTTCTCTTCACACAGCAACACGGTCCTCGTCATCGGCATTGTGACCGTACTGGCCACCCTGCTGATTCCGCTGCCCACTTTCCTGCTGGATATGCTCCTGTCGTGCAGCATATCGCTGGCCGTGGCCGTGCTCATTGTCACCTTGTCCTCCCGCGAGGCCCTGGAGCTGTCGACCTTCCCGTCCCTGCTGCTGTTCGTGACCCTCTTCCGTCTCTCGCTGAACGTCGCCTCAACGCGTCTGATCCTCCTCCAGGGCGACGCCGGCAGGATCATCGAGACATTCGGCGGATTCGTCGCCGGCGGCAGCTTCGTGGTCGGTCTCGTCATCTTCCTGATCCTCGTGGTCATCCAGTTCATCGTCATCACCAAAGGCGCCGAACGCATCAGCGAAGTCTCCGCAAGATTCACCCTCGACGCCATGCCCGGCAAGCAGATGGCCATCGACGCCGATCTCAACGCCGGTCTCATCACCGAACAACAGGCCAACGAACGCCGCCAGAAGATCGTCAAGGAAAGCGAGTTCTACGGCGCGATGGACGGCGCCAGCAAGTTCATCCGCGGCGACGCCAAGGCGGGCATCATCATCACCCTGATCAACATCATCGGCGGCATCGCGATGGGCTACTCGCGGGCCATGCCACTCGGCGATGCGGTCCGGACCTACTCGATTCTGTCCATCGGCGACGGTCTGGTCAGCCAGATACCCTCCATGATCATCTCAATCAGCTCGGGCTTCCTGGTCACTAAAATCTCCTCCAAACACAGCGTCGGCCAGGACCTCAGCCGACAGTTCATGAATGCCGCCGAGCCCTACACCATTGCCTCGTTCATCATCGCCGCAATGGCCCTGGTGCCGGGCCTGCCCAAGATCCCGTTCCTGTTGCTGGCCTCCGGCGCCGCCGCCGTGGGGCGCACCCTTGGCCGCCACGAGAAAGACCGCCAGGTTCGCAAGCAGCCCGCTCCCAAGGCCGCCGCGGAAAAACAACCCGTCGAGGAGCTGCTCGAGATCGACCGCATCTCCGTCCAGGTCGGTGTCAGGCTCATCAGTATGGTGGACCCGGCCCGCAACAGCGCCATCTTCGACCGCATCGGCGCCTTACGGCGACGATTCGCCCAGGAACTGGGCATCATTATGCCGCTTGTCCGACTGCGGGACGATATCAGCCTGGAACCGACCCTATACCGCATCCGTCTGGCCGATCAACCCGTGGCCCAGGGGCGGCTCGAACCGGACATGTTTCTGGCCATGGACGCCGGCTCCGTCAGGGAGAAGGTCAACGGCATTGAGACAACCGAACCGGTCTACGGCCTGAAGGCCCTCTGGATCCCCACCGCCGATAAGGAGAAGGCGGAACTGGCCGGCTACACGGTCATCGACCCCGAATCCGTCTTCATCACACACCTGTCCGAGACGCTAGGGCGACATGCCGACGAGCTGCTTACGCGTGAGGATGTGCAGCTTCTGGTCGACCGATTGCGCCAGACCCAGCCTTCCCTGGTCGGCGAGATCGTCGGGGCCGAAGGACAGGTGTCCATGGGCCTGCTCCAGAGAATCCTCAAGAACCTGCTGCGAGAGGGTATTCCCATCCGCGAACTGACGACCATCCTCGAAGCCCTGGGGGAACACGCCCCACGAACCAAGAACACCACCGCGCTGACCGAACTGGTTCGCAAAGCCCTGCACCGCACTATCACCCAGCAATACAAGGACGACCGAGGAAAAATCGCGGCCATCACCTTCGACCCGGCCTTCGAACACCAGGCGGTCGTCGCCCTCCGACAGGAGGGCGACGAGTTGTCGCTGGCGCTGCCCGCGGAGAAGGCGATGGATATGACTCGACAGATTGTCGCGGCCTGGAAGCAGGTTATGGATCGGGGCCAGGACAAGGTCGTGCTGCTCTGCGATGCGAGGCTGCGTTCGACGCTGGCCGCCATGCTCAGCCGTATGGCCCCCCTGCTGCCGGTGGTGGCCTATGACGAAGTGGTGTTGGGCACGGAGGTCGAGCCCGTCCAGACCGTCCGAATCACCCCCGGCGAGGCATCGAATACCCTGCCGACAAGACATGAACGCGAAAGAGAACTGGTCGCCGCATTGTAGCGGCAAGGGCGGTCTCCAGGGCCCGTCCGCTGAACATGACAACACAGGAGAACAACAACCGTGCCTATTGACGTTCGCTCCACGGCGGCCACCCTGGCGGTGATGGGTTTCTTCGTACTGGGATTCGCCGGCTGGCTGGGCGGCCTGTGCCCTTTTGTCTGCTGTAAGCGGGCCCTGATCGGCGCCGCCGCAACCTATGCGGTCGCTACCGTCGTGGCCCGCGCCGTCAACGCCATCCTGATCGACGCCATGGCCGAACGACAGGCCGAACGACAGATCCGGTCGGATCATGACAACCGAAACTAAGGACATCGCCACACCGGCAACCACAAAGCCTCCGGCGGATCAATCCCATCTGCGGACCGCCGCCAAGCGGGCCTATGACAATCAGAGCCCGCGCGGCATCGCCGACGACCAGATCGAACAGTACCTGCCGATGGTCCACAAGATCGTCCAGCGCGTCGTCGGCTATCTCAAGCCGCCGCTATCCTACGAGGACCTCGTCTCGGCCGGCGTCGTCGGACTCGTCAAGGCCGCACGCGACTACGACCCCGTGCGCGAAACCCAGTTCACAACCTATGCCTACCTGCGCATCAAAGGCGCTATTCTCGACGAACTGCGGGGCTGGTCCTTTGTTCCGGCTGCCGTCAACAGACAGATTCGCACCGCCCTGCAAACAAGCCAGGAAATCGCCGAAGCCACCGGTGAAACACCGACCGACGAGGAACTCGCCCGGACTCTGGGAATCGACCTGGACGAACTGTACGAAACTTATAAAGGCGCCCGCGCCAGACAGTTTCTGTCCATCGACGACGCCGACAGCGATGACAGCCCCCTGGGGGCGTTCCTGGCGGCCGCCAACACCGATAGCCCACAAGCCGGTCTCGAAAAGACCGAACTGATCGAGACCCTCGCCCGGGCCATTGCGTGCCTTAGCGAACGCCAGCGTCAGGTCATTATCCTCTACTACCAGCAACAACTGACCATGAAACAGATTGCGGAGGTCTTCAATATCACTGAATCGCGCGTCAGTCAGTTGCACGCCAGCGCGCTGTTCAATCTGTCCGTCAAATTGAGGCACTGGAACGATGGATAACAACGACTACAACACGATCAAGCCCCTGCGGAACATCGGCCCGCTGACCGGCATCGACCGGCGTGACCGGCGACGCAGGAACCCGGCGGCGTCCGACCGGCGTTCCAATGCTCGCCGACAAAAAGACGATGAACCCGACGACACCGCCGGCCCGCCGAACAGCACCGGCACCGACGCCTCGCAGATTGACTACTGTGCATGAGCGAAAACATCCACGCGAAAAGGACACCGACACAATGAACAGGGCAACAGGCCATATCCTCAAAGGCAAGACCTTCGAGATCGGCGGCACCCATCGCATCGATCTGACGCCCTCCTGCCGGGCGATGCCCGCCGGCAACTCCCCCTCGGAACCCCAAGTGCCGGCACAGGCCCACGTGGTCGAACGACACCCGCAATACGCGGTCGTCGAGGTTACATGCGCCTGCGGATCGAAGATGTATGTCCGATGCGACTACGCCCGGACCTCGCAGCAGGTTTCTTGTGAACCCGCCGAACCGGCCCGCATGAATCAGAACCTTCCGTGATCACGATTGGAGATGCTTACTATGCAAACGAATGCACGATGGACGCCCATTGCCGTGACGTCGCTACTGCTGGCGGCGTTTGCCGGATGCAACGAGTCCCGCACCGTCGGCCCCGCGCCGCGAACCGACGTAAACCCACAAACGGCCGTGGTCAGTCACAACGCCCGTTTTCAGGAGGCCGAGCCAACCGGCAAGACGGCCGTGGAGTCCGCCGTCGAACTGTCCAGAGAACACGCCAGACTTGCCGAGGAGATGGTCGCCCTCAGGGAACTCAACCGGCAACTCCAAACCGAAAACACCGACCTCAGCGGAAAACTCGCCGAATCGCAGGACCAGTTGCAGAAAACCCGTCAGGAACTCAATGAGGCCAACGACCTGTTGATCGAAATGCGGACCGAATTGAACAACTGGAAGAACGATGTCATCGGCTTTCGAGATGAAATGCGCGACGCCGAGCGGACCCAGCTCGAAGCCCTGCTCAAGATTCTGACCATCCTCGGTGGCGAGGTCCGCCCGCAGACCGCCGCGTCCACCGATCTTACCCTGCCGTAGAGCCAGACCACCTCCTGCGTTGTGAAAGCAAAGGATATAGCCATGAAACCGCTGCCATCCAGACATATCGATCCGGCCGACAAGCGTCGACTGCCCGGCGCCATCGCCTTGGCGGCCGCATGCCTGACTCTGTTGTCCGGCTGCCAGGAATCCATTGGCATCCCCCCCGGCAGCTACTACATCAACCCCGACAAACCCCTGGCCGCCATCGGGAAGGTCGCCTTGCTGGAGCCCGCCAACCATTCAGATTATGAGAATATCTCCGGCGACGTGGCACAGGCCCTGTACAAGGCCATCCAGCGAAGGCAACTGTTCAGCCTGACCCTGTTCGACAGCGGCCATCCGATAATGAAGATTCCGGGCAGCAATCTCGACACATCCTACAGCCTCAAGCAACTCGCCGACATCCAGAACGCATGCAAGTGCAACGCCGTGCTGATGGGATCGGTCGTCCAGTACAAGCCCTATCCGCATCTGAACCTCGTCCTGCGGCTCAAACTCATCGACCTGTCCGACGGCCAGCTCATCTGGGCAGTCGAACAGGTCTGGGACAGCGCCGACACCGAGATTCACGGGAGAATCCACGCGTACGCCAAGAAACAACTGACCTCCGAGACCCCAACGCTCCAGGAACAGATGGTCACGGTAAGCCCTTTGGCGTTCATCGCATTCGCCGCCTACGAAACAGCCCAGACGCTCACGCCGCAGAAGTAGCGCCAACACAGATTTCATGCAAAGGCTCCACAATGCTTGAACGAGTTGACGCCGGTCAGGGAATCAGCAACATAATGCCCGGCCCGCCGCGTGGCCAGGGCGGCCCATCACGCCCCCACGTATTGGCGGAGCCCGACGCCGCCGCGGAACTTGTCCGGCGTATCAACCTGACGCCACCGTCTCAAAACCCCCAGGCCGCTCGCCGCACCAGGCAACGGATCGCCGCCGGGCAACCCGACACCGTCGAGAACATCCGCGAGGCCGCACGCCACATGCTTCGCCTGGGGGTTTGAACCCGTGTGAACCGTGAAGATCATCGCACACTGCCCGAAATGCCGGACGGCCCGACACCTCGATGCCAGCGCCGCCGACCGCCGCGTTCGTTGCCCGAACTGTCGCCGCCTGTTCAAGGTGCCCAGCCTGGAAGAACTGCATAGAGCCCTCGCCGTCCTCGAACAAACCCGCGGCGCCACGGTTTATGTGGATGAAAGGGGCAGGGCCTATGCGTAGCCGAAAGCCGAATCGCACTGCATCGAATACTCAACGGACCCCGGACATCTCTCGTGTGCCCTCCAGGGCCGTCTGTCGCACCGTGCGCGCCAATATCTCGGCCGCCAGGACGGCCGGCCAGGTCCGCAATCCCCGCTCGGCGTTGACATCACACCACGCCGCCATCAGCGGCAACGGCACCGCCTCCACCTCCGCCGATTCCAACTGAGCGGCCACCAAACCGAGCACGTCGGCCATCTGGACCGGCATCGGCAGTCGTTCGGCGTCGTCGCTGTGCCCCATGCACCCTGCGGCCGAGCCGTGGATGAAGTGCTGCCTGCACGCCACAGGCCTCGCCGAGTAGATTGAACAGCAATCGCCCTCAAGGAACGGGCAACTCACATCGATCTGTTCATACCACCGGCTCGTCGCCGTCAGATCCGCCTCGTTGCACCCGCCCGATTCGTCAAACGACAACTTCGGCGGCCGGTGTTCCATGATTCGGCGCGCCGCCAGCAGCAGTCGCCGCTGCATGCGCCGGCTCCGGGCCGGGGCAGCCGCCAGAATCCGGCCGGTCAGGGCAAACGCCTCGCAGGCCGTTACCGGCACCAGATAGCGGCGACAGCACGCCGAGCACCCTCGGCCGCACGGAATGTTGTATTTCTCGGCAACGGCTCGCTCGACCGTCCGGGCGGTGATGGCGTCGCAGAGCTGCCTTGCCGCTGGAACAATATCCGCCAGCGTGACATCTCCCGCCGTGGCTGCGAGGTTCAGCCGCAAGGTCTCGCCCGCCACCGGGACATCACAACCGATAATCTCCACCGCCTCCGCACGCTGCCTCTGCGCATGCGACCAGGGGTCCACGACAAACAGGTTCGCCCCGTCCGGCGCCGCACTGTCTGCTTGCAAGAGGTCTGTCCTGTGGTTGTTGGACACGATTCCACACCGGCAGTCCTGACTCGGAAGTGCCTCCTCCGATGTGAGGCCGCTCGGTATATCGGCCACCCGGCCGTGGGACTTAACCAGCCCTCTCCTGTCTCAGAGTTCGGGCCGCTTGCCAATCGTCTCCGGCCGCTTGACTCGCCCGGCAGTCCGAGAAAATCTCCCGACCCTGATTGCCCAAGGCTGTCTACCACAATACCGGCCCAAGCCGACCCCTGATGGCCATGTGTCGCCATGGCCGCTGGAAGCCCAAAAAGCGAAAAACGCAGGGTCGCCAAGGCCGCGTGCGCAACACGCCACACACGATATGCTGTCGGCAATTGTGACTCGAAGGCGTAACACATTATAGCACAAGCACTTACACCATGTGTTGCTCGAATTGCCTGCGCAGGTTTGTGTCATGAAAGGGTTCGCCCCCTTGACGGACGGCCCGGCGCAGGCGAAATCTCGTTGCATACGGGCCCGTCGGCGGTATCATGGCCGGCTGGATGAACGGCATCATCGTGACGAAATGTTGTTTACCCAAGTAAGGTTTGTTCAAGGTCGAAACGAATCAGCATGGTATTCACGCTGCAAAGATACGTTTTTCGCGAGCTTTTCAAGGTCTTTCTCCTCTCGTCGATAGGCCTGACGCTCATTCTCAGTCTGGGCAGCATTCTCCAGCCCGTCCAGAAGTATGGCGTCGGTCCCGGCCAGGTGCTTCACCTCATGGGGTACTTCCTGCCCGTAACTTTGACGTTCGTGCTGCCCATGGCCGCGTTGTTCGCCTGTTCCCTGGTCTACGGCCGGTTCGCCAGCGACAACGAACTCGACGCCTGCCGCGCCAGCGGCGTGCACATGATGACCGTGGTCTATCCCGGCCTGACCCTGGCCATCGTCGTGACTATCGCCACGCTCCTGCTGAGTTTCCACGTTACACCCGCTTTCGTCCATCGCGCCGAGAAATCGTTCAAGGACGATGCCCGACAGATACTCTTTCGAAACATCCAGCGGCGCGGTTACTATGCCCTGCCCCCCGACCAGAGAAATATCATCTACGCCGACCAGGTCAGCCCTGCCCAGAGTACCCTCTCCGGCGTCGTCCTGGTGCGGCTGGCCAAACAGAGCGCCAATGTCGAGCGGGTCGTCGCCGCCGAAGCCGCCCACATCGCCTTCAATCCCCATGAGCAATTCAACGAGGTCGAAGTCAAGGCCCACAACACCTTCCAGATCGACTCGCAGGATGAGAGTGGCGCCGGCGCCGACTGGCTCTCGCTGACCTTTGAATTCGGGTCGTTGCTGGCCGATGAGATCAAGTTCAAACGCCTCGATGAGATGAAGCGCATCCGCATCAACCCCATCGAATTCCACCCCGTCGCCCGGCTCAGTCGCGACATCTACGTCCAGACCATCGCCGAGCTGCTCGCCCAGGACATCCGCAATACACTCGATGCCGGCCGGTCCTATCGCCTCCACAGCGGCAGCGAGATCATTGAATTCACCGCTTCCCGGTGTGAACCGCGACAGGACAGACGCATTGAATTGCTCGGCGATATCGTCGTCGACCAATACGAGGCCGATACGCCGCCACGGAAAACCGCGTCTATCACCTCCGCCAAGGCGTTTCTCCATCTCGAAGGCGATGAACTGTGGCCCACGCTGACCCTGGATGTGTACAATGCCCGTCTCAATGACTCGGCGTTTCTCAAAATGCGGCACTTCATTCGAAGCCTGGTGCTGCCGACGAGTATCGAAAACACCATGGCCCGGTTCAAGACCGAGGACAACCGTCTGGCGCCCGCGACCCTCAAAGAGAACATCCCCGGACTGACGGAGGGCATGACACGCGACCTAGAGCGTCGGAAACTGCAACTGGCCATCATCATGGACAAGGCCATGCTCGAGGTCAAAAGCGAACTCCATTCGCGGTTGGTCTTCGGCCTGGGCTGCGTGCCCATGATTCTCATCGGCATCGGCCTGGGCATCGTCAAGCGCGGCGGCCACCTGCTCAGCGCCTTCGGCGTCAGTTGCCTGCCCGCCGCCATGCTCATCATCTGTATCATGAGCGGCAAGCAGATCATCGAAAACGTCAAGACCCAGGTCTCTGGAACGCTCGTCATGTGGGGCGGCCTCGGTGTCCTGTGCTTCTTCGTGCTGGCTATATACGCCAGACTTTTCAGGACTTAGTACGAATGCTCCAAATCCCAAATCCCAGACAAGTGCCAATGCTCAAAGTCGCAAATCCCAAACGGGCCGGGCGCGGCCATCGCGTTGGGGTCATTGCCGCTTGGGATTTGAGTTTGGTTTGGGATTGGGTGCTTGGGACTTGAGCTTTGCAATGAAAATACTCGACCGCTACATCGCCAAGAACTTCATGGTCGGCTACGCGATCTCGTTCCTCGTCCTCATCGGCCTGCGAATCATCATCGACCTGTTCGTGAACCTCGACGAGTTCACCGAGCAGAAGGCACTGACCACCGCCGACGTCATCAGAAACATCATCACCTTCTATGGAATCAACTCAACGATCTACTTCCGCGACTTCGCCGGCATGATCACCGTCGTCGCCGCCGCCTTCTCGCTCGGCAAAATGGTCCGCCAGCACGAACTGGTCGTCGTGATGGCCTCCGGCGTCAGCCTCAAACGCGTCATCGGCCCGATCGCCTTGATCTCGCTGATCCTGACGGGCGTCCTTGTCGTTGATCAGGAAGTGGTTATCCCCCACCTGGCCGAAGAACTATCAAGGTCGCAGGACGACATCGCCGGCCAGAAAGCCTTCTACGTCTGGTTCATGCCCGACGGCCAAAACTCGCTCATCTGCGCCGGTTTCGACGCCCAAACGTCGACCCTCATCACACCGACCATCATCACCCGAGAACCTGCCGCCCGCCCGGGCGTCTGGAACATCACCGGCCGGATCGTCGCCGACAGCGCCGTCTACGATGAGGACCGGGGCAAATGGAAACTCGTCAACGGCCTTTACGCACGCAAGGACTCCCCTATCGGCGCCCTCGTCGTCGAGGAATACGACTCCGGCGACCTGACCCCCCGCGAGATCGTCATCCGCCGCAAGGCCGACAACACCACACTCATGAGTAGCCGCCAGCTCGCCCAACTGGCCGCCCAGAAGACCAGGGTCAAAGACCTCGCGCAGCTCTACAGCCAGAAACACTTCCGCATCACTGATCCGATCATCAACTTCACGATGCTCATGGTCAGCCTCCCGATCCTCGTCTGCCGCGACCCTCGCACCATGAAATCCGCCACCATGATCAGCTTCTTGCTGACCACCGCCTGCTTCGTCACGGCCTTCATTTGCAAGATATGTGCCACTGAGACCCTCTTCGACAGAATCATGCCCGAACTCTGGGCCTGGCTGCCCGTTATCATATTCATGCCCATCGCCTTCATCGAACTCGATTCCATGAAGACATGAGGTATCTGTTTAGCGACTAAAACACCGTTTTTGATGCCAAGAACGAGGGTTTCGCGAGACATTTGACGCTCTGTTTGCCTTCTCAGTGCGATCACACGGCTTTTTCGTGGCCCAAAACGCGGATTGACCCGCTAAACAGATACGACCTGAGTTGCCGTATCGTTTTCCTGTAAATGGCCGTCCGTGGAGTTCGTCCACAACGCCCTTAAGGTGAATTGGGCTGGCACGGATCACTGGGGCCCGTGCAACGCAAAACTCCTGGGGCCCACAGGTCGTGGTTTAGCGGCAATTGTGAAATACCCTCATACCTACTCAATCATTGACGCCGACCAGCTCTTAGCGTAATTTATTCGCTGACATCTGAACTATACGGCATCCCGCTGCGCATGAAACGGTCTGTTCATTCGTATGGCAGCCCCTTGGAGGACATCCAAGGGGGAACTGATCTTGGTTGGTAGGCGGGTATACGACTTCGTTTCAGCAGCTGAAACTAAAACCGGAACGATTCACCGGAAAATAGATAGTGGCGTACTGTGATCGGCGTGCAGACACTACGGTACATGAGCATGAGTAACTCTA
>DSDB01000270.1 GCA_011057845.1 Phycisphaerales bacterium
GTTTATTCGCTGCACGCCGTCAAGCAGCCGGGCCCGGACTGGCCCAACGTGGGGTTCGATTTTGGCCCGGTGATGGAGCGGATCAACGCGGAACTGGCCCAGCGCTGCCGTGGCTTCGAGTTCGTCACCTCAATGGCCAACGGCCCGGAGCAGGCCAAGGCCGTCCTCGACCAGGACAAGGACGCCGGCATCGACGGCTACCTCGTCTATCAGATGAACTGCTGGAACCGCGTCGTCCAGACCATCGCCGAATCCGGCAAGCCCGTGCTCTACGCCGACTTCCAGTACGGCGGCAGCGGGGGGTTCCTCGTCTACAACGCGGCGTTCCTGCGGGCCGGGGCGGGCAACGTCGGGTTTGTGGCGTCGTCGAATTTGGATGATCTGGTGGCGGCGATGCGGTGCTTTCGGGCCGTGCGTCGCAGCGGCTCGCCGGCGGGATTCGCCGCGGCCGTCAAGGAGGTGCGGATGAGCGGGACAAAGGCGGCCGGGGACATGGGCTGCGTGAGCGATCCGCTGCGGACGATTTCGGCGGCCGAGTGCATTGCGAAGATGAAGGCCTCCAAGATTCTCGCGGTGCGGGGCCAGGAGTCCGGCCCGGCCGAGCCCATCATGGGCATCCCGATGGAGAACGTGTCGTTCGCGGAGGTCAACGCGGCCTGGGAAGCCGCCGACAAGGATGAATCGAGGGCGGTCGCGGATATGTGGCGCCAAGGCGCCACCGACGTGATTGACGTCTCGCGGGAGACGCTGGTGACATCCGCGGCGATGTACCTGGGCATGAAGCAGGTGCTCGGCAGGCACGACGCGAACGCCATCACCATCAACTGTCTCGGCGGTTTCTACGGCGGGCACATCCACGCCTACCCGTGCCTGGGGTTCCATCAGTTGTGCAATGAGGCCCTCGTCGGGGCCTGCGAGTGCGATGTCCGCTCCACGGCGACGATGCTGATGATGACGCTCCTGACGGGCGGCCGGCCCGGTTTCATCTCCGACCCCGTCATCGACACCGCCAAACGGCAGATTATCTACGCCCACTGCGTCGCGCCCAACAGGATGTTCGGACCGCAAGGCCCGACGAACCCGTTTACGATCATGACCCATTCCGAAGACCGCCAGGGCGCCTCGGTGCGGTCGATCCTGCCGCTGGGCTACATGACGACCACGATGGATATCCGCAACGGCGAGAAAGAGATCATCTTCCACCAGGGCAAGGCCGTCGAGAACGACCCCGACGACCGTGCCTGCCGAACGAAGCTGGCCGCCGAGCCCGTCGGCGACATCGAGAAGCTCTTCACGATGTGGGACCACTGGGGCTGGCACCGCGTGACCTGCTACGGCGACCTGAAGAAGCCCGTCTTTGAGCTGGCCGACGCAATGGGCTGGAAGGTCGTTGAAGAGGCATAGGAAGGCACATTCGAAGCACAAGATTCGAAATACGAAACAAACTCGAATGGCGGAAGTCCCGGGCGGCGGTTCGTGCCTCGTGCGGTTCGTTTCCGCGCAGGCTGCCGCCCCGGGCGAAGGTCGTAGGCTATCTGAAGCAAGCGTCGAGAAACGCCCGCGGGATTCCCGCATCAAAGCTCAAGAAGCCGCTTGCGTGAATCCGAACCAGCGACTAGAATACGGATGGTTCCAGTTCGTCGGGTCCCCGTAGCTCAATGGATAGAGCGTTGGCCTCCGGAGCCAAAGGTTAGAGGTTCGAGTCCTCTCGGGGACGATTGATAAGTCCTTGGCCACTAAGCATTTATGCTCGGTGGCCTCTCTTTTTCTATCGTCTCCAGAGGGGTGCGCAACAACTACGCAACAAAACCTGCATCCATAACTTCTTGCACACGGGGAGCTGGTTTTATTTCCACGGAATTTCCCACCCTTCCCAGTTAACGCAGACGCCCGATGGCTCAAATCGTCGGGTGTTTCTGTATCTCTCGCTCCCATAAAGAGTTACGACGCAACCGGCGTCACCGTCGGCGCTCTCTGTTTTGGTCTGGCGTTTTCGGTCTGCGGCAGGAAACGTATACGTTTTCTCCCGGCGCCCCGAAATCCCGCCGCGAACTCTCTGAGTCTCTCTTTAACAGGCTATTCTGTATCGAGACCAGCCAGAGGGGTCCGCTGGAGCTGGATTTTGGATGCCCTTATGGTTGCGACGACAACGGTGAGCCGACGGGCTCGATGCTGGTGCGGCAGGCCGGACAAGGCGATAGCAATGTCCCGGACAAGGGCGGGATCAGGGATCGCAAGATCGTCCTGGTGCTCTGTTCGGGGGATTTCGAGGCGTCGATGCACCGGAAGCCCCGGGACCAGGCGGAGTTCGATGAATGGGCCCGGTTGGCGGAAAAGGGCCTTCTCAACGGGCACATCGACTGGGATATCATCTATGAGTGCACGGCCGAGGCCATGAAGGATGGGGGTGATGGAGAATGAACCCGTCAATCCGAGAGCAGATTCGGTTTGTGCTGGCCGATGACAACGAGTTGATGCGTGCGGCGCTGGACGGCGATTGGGGCGATGAGAACAAGCAGATGAACCGCCAGTTGATCCGGCAGCACGAGGCGATTCTGGCGAAACTGGACGCCGGCGCGGGGCTGACGCAGCTCGATTTGCAGCTCGTCCGGGATGCGAACGAGATCCATCTGAACGATGAGGCCAACCTCAACGGCCAGCACAAGGAGGCTGTCGAGCTGGAGGAGTGGCTGGCTGAACTCTGCGGGAATCGCTTATCGCGGCCCTGATCGCCTCGGCCGGCATTGATTGCTCCGTGGTGGGGCCGCGAATTATGGGCAAAATTACGTAATTGCCACGATATGCAGCCGGCGACAGATGCGTAGAATAGCCTCAGGGCAGCCCCCTTGCCCAGTCTCAAGGATGATACCTTAAGCCAACTTGGGGGCTGCCTGCTATTGTCTGTAGGGCGTCTCGCAGAACACGATCGTCCGTATCGGGCAGTCGCTATCCCAAGTGCGGCTGTACCGAGGCGAAGAAGCGTCGTGATCGCCGGCTCTGATAGGCGCATAAGATGATCCCACGGTGAGATGGTATGCGTCGCACATGAACGGGCATGTCCGCGCCGCCACTTCGTTGCCGGTGTACCCATGGATGCGGTCATGCCGTCCAACCGGATGGCAAGGACTTGTCAGATCGCTGTGTTTGAAACTGTGTGGCGCCCGTTACGGCACTTGGGTCACGGTAATCGAGTCCGAAATACTGCCGCCCTCATACGTGTAGGGCGGTTTCGTGACGCTGTCGAGGGTAAAGACAAATGTCAGCGGGTTGCCTCTCCAGCGCACCTCGTCCGACGTAACGACGAGGGACCCGTTCGTGGTCATCCCGGTGTCGAAGTCCGATGTCGCATGGCTCCAGCGGCCGGCGATGCTCACACCGTCGAGCGGGCTGCCATCAGCTGTCACGGTTATGGTAGCCGTCGCCATTGAGGTCTACGCGGAGATCGCCGCCCGGGGCCGTCACGTCGAGTTCGGCGCCCTGATTGGAGTAATGGGCCACGTTGCCGGCGTAGTCGGTCGCGCCGACGGCGATGCACTGCTCAAAGGCGGCCGGATAGGGGATCACACTGGTGGACCCGTCATTGCCCGATGCGCACACAATGGTCACTCCCGCCTCATGCGCATTCATCACGGCTTCGTGGAGCACCGAGGAATAAGATGGGCCGCTGAGGCTCATGTTGATGACCTGCGCTCCGGCGGCAACCGCATAGCCGATACCATCGGCGATGCCCGTGTAGGTGCCGCTGCCGGTTTGAACTTCACGACGATTTCGTCGGCGACATAGTCCTGGCCGGGTCTTTGACCTGAAGATCGTCGGCCGCCCCAACCGGACCGCACAGCAATATGGCGATGGCCGCTGTTATGAACAGTGCGTGTCTTGACATCCTGCTGCGCTCCTTTCGTATACCGTCCCTGGTCGCAGGGCCCCATGATGCAATCCAAGCGCCCAAACCCTACACACGGCGATGGCCTGGCCTTCTAAGAAACACAACCCCCGCGCACAGCAGCACCGCCGTCGCGGGCTCCGGTGTCAGCACGAAGTTGTCCAGCGCAATCCACGAGCGTTGTGCCGGAGCGCCCCCGAGGACCTCGATGCCAATCATCTCGACATTCGTCCAGGCCTGCATCGGCGGGGCCCCGGCAGTCGGCGAGTACCACCGCGGGTCATCAAGCGGGGCCTCCAGCGCATGCCATGCCAGGTCATTGAGGGCAAAATCCCAATAGTACCAGAGGCCGTTGTAGCCGGAGAAGAAGGCCAGGCTGATGATGTCGATCAGATCGGGGTCGTCGCAATGCACCTCGAAGGCGACGCCCGTGGCGCCGGCGGCCAGGTAATCACCGGCGAAACGTCCATCGGAACTGGCGGCGTCGGCGTAAAGGTACGAGCCGTCATAGCCGAAGGACGTGCCAATATAGGGATTGCCGCCATTGGTCCAGACAGGGTAGTAGGCGATACCATCGTCATAGTGGTAGCCCGTCCAACTGTCGGCGGCGGCCCGGGTATCGAATGTCTCCACCATGTCCACGACGGCGGCGCCGGCCGTTCCCGCGTATGCACACCAGACGCCGACCCCTACACACACTGCTGCGATCCGCTTCGATATCATCCGTCCACCTCCTTCAACAAAGTCCGGTATGCCATTGGAAACACGTCGCATATTCGCCACAGTAGAACATGTCGGCCTTTGCGGCCAATCGTGGTAATTACTGAATTTTCGCAGAAAAAATGGAGGCGTCCACACATTCCCTTGCGGCCGTCCGTGGCCGCAAGAATGCCCGGTTCCACGTAGAAACCCGGTATTTCGGGGGCCAAGAGGGCCGTCAATCCGCTGTGGCGAGCCATTGAGCCGCGAAAACCGCGAAATCGAGATGATTGACCGTCCCATCAGGGGCAGGGCCGATGTCGCAGGCCGGATTCCATGCAGCGTGGTCCGCCCGGCTCAGCCAGGCCTCGGCCAATACCCTCAAATCCCAGGCATCGACACGGCAGTCCAGCGAGAAATCGCCCACCATGGCGGCAAGTTCGATTCTCGATCCGATCCGCACATGGGGTACACCGTCGGAGCCGTAGTACTCGTCCGGCACGTGGTATCGGCTCCAGTTCAGGGGATCCCCGTGCGTGCTGTCCGCATAGGCCATGAGGACCCGTTCGTCGCCCATGGGTGAGACCGCGCACTGGCCGGGCGGCACGGCCCAGTCGTTGCCATCATGGCTGAAATCGATCATGAGGTGGCTCGTGCCGTTGTACGCGAAGGGGCTGTCGAAATGGAAGTTCCACCAGCCGGTCGAGGTGACCGCAACGCCATGGCGAAAGACGGTGGTCCAGCCGCCGGAGGTATACCACCGTCATCAGCCACGAATGCGAATTGATCGATGCCGGCGTAGTAGCTGCAGGGCTGGTAGCAAACCTTGGAGCCATCGTCGGCCAGCGTATGCGGATACTGCTCGATCTGACCTGTCGCCGGATCGATGAGGCGGCCATGGCGGGGGCCCGTGACGATCCGGTACTGCATCCGTCCGGGTGGATCGGGCAGGCCATCGTCAAGGGCCGCCAGGGCGATGTCCACGCTGTGGCCCGCTACGACCGAGACATCCTGGTCGTGGGCCGTCGGCGGGCCGCCGGCGCCGGATCGAAACTCGAGTCCCCAACAGTTGCCGCTGGCGTAGATTCCACCGGCCGTTGTGGCGGCATGGAGGCGGTGGAATGTATGCGGCGGTTTGCGGGCGGTCAGCGTGCAGTCAGCCCAGGAGGGCACCGCGGCAAAGGCGAAGATCCCGTTGTCGGGCGTGGTGCAGGTCCGCGGCGGATCGCCGGCGGTCTCCAGGGTAACTTCCACAGCGTCCATCGGCCGGCCGGCCATATCCACGACCCGTCCGCTGACAATCTGGCCCTGTCCGGACTCGAAGACGTTGTAGACACACGACATGACGGTGTGGAAGTCAGGCGCCGTATCAACGACCGGCAGGGCGTACCAGAGGTCAGGGACGCCTCGTCGGGTTGCAGGGGCATGTCCGACCAAACGTAGCCGCCGGGGTGCTCGAAGTACCGCATGAGCTGCGCCATGGCGGTGGCCACACAACCGCAGGGGTGGTTGTCCGAACTGCCGGGGTCGTGGGGTGGGCAGTAGTAGTTGTAGCAGCTCAGGCCGCCGGCCCGACCCCCGACCGTAGTCTGGCCCCAGGCGCTTTGCAGCAACGGCACAATCCGTACCTCGGAAGGGCCTGTGATGCCCATGAGCATCGCCGCCGGCTCGTCCGACTGCAGCAGAACCGACCACCTGTACCGGGCCCTGGCGGCCGTGGCCTGTAACGGCGCCGACGGCGAGCCGTCGCGTCTCCGGGCGGCGGCGATCCGCCGCCGGAGGTCCTCCAAGACCCAGCCGACCGGGGGGCTTTCCGCCGTGGGCTGGTAATATCCGGATGCCGTGAAGGCAATGATCGGCTCGACATGGTCGTCAGCGGCGACAATGACGACGCCGCCAGGCGACAAGGGCACGAGATAACCGGCCGGCTCACCCGAAGCGTCCGTGAGAGTCTCCACAAGTCCGATGACGGAAGGCCGCATCTCTGCGCCAAGCGGTTGAGGGTCCCGCGTCAGCCAGCCCGTGACGGCACGGCGGGCCTGCCTGGACCTCACCGGTGCCGCCCACAAACAGCCGGTTGTCAGGACAAGGGCCAACCAGAGGCATACAAGGTGTGGCCGAATGGACCGAAGATCGCTCATGTCGCTCATGTCGCTCATGTCGCTCATACGATCTATGACCGAATACGCTTATTCTGCCGACGCGCACACCCCATGATAGCAATCTGCGAGGTCACGTCAAGGATAATCCGGCCCCGGCCAATCGCCAATCGCTATCATCCGCACAAATACGTATTTGCCACGTGTGGGACGGCAGTCCCGATAGCCGGTCTGTCCGGAATGCGGAGCGTATTCCGTTGGCAAAGCGCAAGAAATCGCCGTTTGGGGTGTCGGCGTGCTTGGTTGGTGTTGCGTGATGTTGTATAATATGGTTTTGGCTCATTGGACAGAGTATCTGACAGGAACCCCAGTGAGGGGCCTGTCCGGTTGTTTTAGGAGGAGTTCTGGCATGCGAGCGGTCTCTGTTGGCGTGGTCATGGCGTTGCTGTTGGCGGCGGGTGCGGCGTACGGGGCCGGCTCCCCCGTGGGGGATATCAACGAGGACGGCCGGGTGGATTTCGACGACGTGCGTTTGTTGGCCGGCCATTGGTTGGATGCCCAGTGCGTAGCCCCGGACTGTCGGGCGGACCTGGACGGTCGCGCCGGTGTGGATGGTCGCGACTATGCGCGGCTCGCCGAGAACTGGCTGACCGGCGGGACGCCGACGTTGGCGATCAACGAGTTCATGGCCCGCAACACCTGGACGATACGGGACCCGGATGACCCCGACGGCAGTTTCGACGACTGGATCGAGATCCACAACTATGGCTCGGAGGCCATCGATATCGGCGGGTTCTATCTGTCGGATGATGCCGACGACCCCGCCGGCGCCCGTATCCCCAGCAATGCCCCGCAGACCACGACTATCGCCGCCGGCGGCTACCTGCTGATCTGGGCCGACAATGAAACCGGCCAGGGCCCTCTTCATGTCAACTTCGCCTTGTCCGCCGGGGGGGAGGATGTGGCGCTGTTTGACGGGGACCACCGGCTGATCGACAGCGTCAGCTTCGGCCCCCAGAACCCGGACGAGTCTTACGGACGCCTGCCAAACGGTACGGGACCGTGGCGTCTGTTCGGTTCACCGACGCCCGGTTCGGCCAATCTCGCCGAGCCGGTCAGAGTGGTCATCAATGAGATCATGTATCACCCAGGCCACGTTGAGGGCGAACCGGAGAACCTCGGCTTGGAGTACATCGAGTTGTACAACGCCGGTACCGCGTCCGTGGATGTCTCCGGCTGGAGGCTGACCGACGGCGTGGAGTACACGATCCCGCCGCGTGCGCCTCTCGATGCGGGTCAGTATCTGGTTCTGGCGGCCGATGTTAATGAATTCAAGGTCGGGTATCCTACCGTAAGCAATGTCGTGGGCGGCTGGGTCGGGCATTTGAGCAACAGCGGTGAGCGGATCGAGCTTTGCGATGCCTCCGGAGCTGTGATTGACCGCGTCCGCTATGCGGATGAGGGCGACTGGTCTGTTCGAGAATTGGGACCGGTCGACTACTTGCATCGCGGCTGGCAATGGTCCGATGCCGCCGATGGCGGCGGCGGCAGCCTGGAGCTGATCAATCCCGGCTTCTCAAACGACCACGGCCGGAACTGGGCTGCCTCAACCGTCCAGAACGGCACACCCGGCGCGGCCAACTCCGTCATGGCCGCCAACGTGGCTCCGGTCATCGTTGACGTTGTGCATAGCCCCACCATCCCCGGCCCGGCCGACCCAGTGGTCGTTGCGGCCCGAATCCTGGACGAGACGTCAACCGGACTGACCATCACGCTGCACTATCGCCGCGACGGCGACGCGACGTTCACATCCGTGGCCATGCTGGACAACGGCTTGTTGGGTGATGGAGCGGCCGGCGACGGTCTCTACGCTGGTGCGATACCGCCCCAGAGCGACGCGACGATTGTGGAGTTCTACATCCGCGCCGCCGATGCGCAGGCGGCCGTGCGCACATGGCCGGCCCCGGCGATGGTTGACGGCGCCCCGCAACAGGTGGCTAACGCCCTCTACCGCGTGGATGGCTCCTTCTCCTGGTCGTGGACGCCCGGCGATGATCCCATCTACGTCATCATCATGAAGGCTGCCGACCTGGCCGAGCTGGACGACATCGGCGACACCGACTACAGCGGGCCACTGTTCGCCTCCGAGGCGATGAGCAACGCGCAGATGAACGCTACGTTCATCAGCGTCTACGGCTACGATACCGACGTGCACTATCGTTGCGGAGTGCGCAACCGCGGCAACCGAAGCCGCGCCGATCCGCCGATGTCCTACCGGGTCAACTTCCCCAACGACCGCGACTGGAACGGCGTAAACGCCATCAACCTCAATAGCAAGTACACGCATCTCCAGCGGATGGGCAGCGTGATGTTCCGAATGGCCGGCCTGGCCGCGTCGGATTCGACCCATGTGCGTCTGTATGTCAATGGACGCGACCCGGCTGCTGCGCAGTTCAACGAGACCTACGGCCGCTACGCCGCCAACGAGGCCTATGACTCGGACTGGGCGGACAATCACTTTCCCGACGACCCCGACGGCAACCTCTACCGGGCCACCTACGTCGACGACGGCTACTCCGGCCGGACCAACGCCGATCTCGACTACAAAGGGACCGCCGCCAATCCGGATCTGCCCGCCTACCGCCTCCACTACCCCAAGCAGACCAACACCGCGCAGGATGCCTACACCGATCTGCTTGCCCTCATAGACCGCCTCAACAACCCCGCCATCTCCGATGCTGACTTCCTCTCCGAGGTCTCCAAATCGGTGAACATCCGCCAGTGGATGCGATACATCGCCACCGATGTGCTCGTCGGCAACCGCGAGGGTGGGCTCTACGAGGGCGAAGGTGATGACTACGCCTTGTACTGTGGTGTGAATGACCCGCGTTTTCAGTTGATTCCGCACGACCTCGACACCGTTCTGGGCCGGGGCGACCACTCCTATGACCCCGCTCGCACCATCTGGGGATACGCGACCGTCGATGGCCTTCAGAGGCTGCTGGCCCAGCCTGACGTCATCAAGATGTACTACGAACAACTCTACGAGCTGGCTTTGACCACGTTCAATCCCGGTTCATTCAATCCGCTGGTGGATCACCTACTGGCCGACTGGGTGCCGAGCACCGAGATCAACGGCGCCGGACGAATCAAACAGTTCGTGGTCGAGCGCCGCGACGCCGTTGTCCTTGGCGCAGCGCCGCAGGTGCCAAGGACCTTCCAGATTGTCAGCGCCCTGCCGGTCATTGACGGCTACCCCACGACAACGACCTCCACGGCCGCTCTGACAGGCCGATTCGACGCCGTGACCACCCGATCCATGACGGTTGGCGGCGTTGGCGTGCCCGATGCGGGCTGGAACCAGCGAACCGGATCGTGGTCCGTCGTCGGCATCGCGTTAAATCCCGGCGTCAATCGCATCATCGTCGAGGCCTTCGACGCCCCCAACGCCATGGGCAACATGGTTCAGACCGGCTATATCGACATCCTCCGTGAAGTCGGCTCGACCAACGACTATCCCCAGGAAGCGGCCCCGACGGCGGGATTGGCCGATTCGGCCGTCGCAAGTGTCCGTCTGTTGACGCGCGACAGTTACCTGCCCGGCGTGGGCGTGCTCGTTCGCATCGAACTACTCGACGCGGGCGGACAGATTCAGCGCGACCTCTGGGATGCGACCGCCACGCTGACGGTGGACAATCCTTCCGTCAGCCTCTCTGTCGATAAGGTAACACTCTTCAACGGCCTCGGCACCGCGATGGTGACGTTCGGTGGTTCGGGCGACTTCACGTTGACGGCCGCCGTTGGCGCCCTGCAAGCCGACCGGACGCTTGCCGACCTCTGGGCCGCCCCCGTCACTACGGTCTCCGGAAGCCTGGCCACGAGCCAGACGTGGTCTGGAATCTACCGCATCACCGGCGGCGACTTTTCCATCCCGGCGGGCGTTACGCTGACCCTCAGCCCCGGCACGCTCGTCCTGATCGACGGCGTCGCCTCCGGAACCAACGGCCCGGATATCGACATCGCAGGCTCGATTCAGTCGCTTGGCACAGCCGCATCGCCGGTTACGATCACGGCCGCGGCGGCGGGCCTGAATTGGGGTGAAATCCACTGTGCAAATGCCTCTGACTGCACTTTCGCCTACACCAATGTCAGCCGGGCCGGCCGCTCGCCCGGCGTTGGCCACTCCGGAACCGGACCGACCTTCCGTATCTCCGGCACGAAGCTCCACTTCGACCACTGCAACCTCACCGACAACGCCGGCAAACTCATGGATGTCGCCTCCGGTTCGGACCTGACCTTTATGAACACGGTCTTTGCCCGCGGCGTCATGGGCCCGGAAATCGCCGGCACCGCCCTGCTCTTCGAGGACGGCTGGATCACGGAAATGCACGCTGCCGATGACGCCGACGGCATCTATGTCCACGATCAACAGCCGGGGCAGGAATGCACCATGCGCCGCGCCACGCTTGCCGACCTCGACGACGACGGCGTGGATACGCTCGGCTGCGACATCCTCCTGCAGGACTGCATCATACGTGACTGCAAGGATAAGGGCATCAGCATCTACGCCGGGACGACAACCATCGACCATTGCCTGATTGTCGAGAACAACAAGGCCCCGGAGGACCCCACCGTCTCGAGCATCGCGGCCAAGACATTTGACGGTGGAACCGCCGCCGTCAACATCGACCGCTCCACCATCGTCGCCATGCGGAACCCCGGCGTCACCGACATGGGCATCCAGTCTCACAACAAGTACGGCGTTGCCGTCGGAACCATCGTCTGGAATGTGACCAACTCCATCATCGACGCCACCGACCCCATCGACGCCCAGGCACCTTACAGCCTCGCCGACGTCCACATCAGCTACAGCGATATCCATTCCGAAGTCATGCCGGGCCCCGGCAACATCACCGCCGATCCCGCCTTCGAGAATCCGGCCGCCCACGATTACCACCTCGCTTCAACCTCGCCCTGCATCGACGCCGGAGACCCCGCGGCCGATCCCGACCCGGACCTGACGGTCGCCGACATGGGCTACTTCTACCATGACCAGGGCCCGATTAACATCCCCACCGGTTCACTGGCCGCCGACACCGTCTGGACCGCCCCGGAGGGCCCCTACCGCATCACCGGCGAACTGACGGTCCCCTTCGGCATCACGCTGACCATCATGCCCGGAACGTCCGTCTACTTTGAACCCAACACGCGGATCGTCATCCGCGGCCGCCTCATCGCCGAGGGCGAAGCGTACAACCTGATCCGTTTCACCCGCACGCCCGGCGCCGTCGGCGTCTGGGCCGGACTCCAATTCATTGACAGCGTCCGGGACAACCGGATTCGCCATGCCGTGCTGGAGTACGGCCAGACCGACAACGGCATGATCGGCGTGGAGAACTCCCGTCTGCTCGTGGCCGACTGCACCCTGGCCAGGACGATGCTGCGCCGCATTCGTACACTGAATTCCTGGCTCGTGGTTCGCGGCTGCACCTTCACCGATACGATGGAGGCCGGCGGCGCGCCGACGAACAACCGCAGCGAGCACATCTGGGGCGCCGGCATCCTGCCGGGTGGAGGGTTCCTCATCGAGGACAACATCTTCGGCCGCACGCCCGGCCACAACGACGCCATCGATGTTGACGGCTCCTTCCGGCCCAACCCCATCCCCCAGATTCGCAACAACATTTTTCTCGGCGGCGGCGATGACGCCCTCGACCTCGAGACCGACGCCCACATCGAGGGCAACATCTTCATGCACTACCGCGAAGACGCCTACAACACCGACCCAGGCGAGAGCAACGTCATCAGCGCCGGCTCCGGCCACGCCTTCACGGTCGTGCGCAACGTCTTCTTCGACGTGGAACATGTCAGCCTCGTCAAGGAAGGCTCGTTCATGACCTTTGCCAACAACACGGTGGTCGATTGCACCAAGTCGGCCCTCTACTTCGACCTGGCCGGCCAGACCGCCGGCCCAGGTCGCGGCGCCTATGTGGATGGCTGCATCTTCCACAATTGCGTTAAGGAATTCGACGAGGTCGCGCCGACAACGGAGCTGGCCGTAAACAACTCCATTCTCACCGGCGTCTGGCACGCCTATGGCGCGGGCAACATCGAGGCCGATCCGCTGTTCGTCGATTCCAGCGGCGACTTCCATCTCACAGCCGATTCCATCGCCGTGCAGTCCGGCCCCCGCGGCCTGGATATGGGGGCCTACGTGCCTGCCGGCGCCGCGGTCTGCGGCGAGCCGGATGGAATAACCTGGCGAACCGGGGCATTGCTGACGGTCGGCGGGCCGGGCATCACCCACTATTGCTACAGCCTCAACAACCCCACCGGGCCTTATAGCGCCGAGACCGCCATCGATACGCTCATCTCGTTGACGGGCTTGTCTGAAGGTCAGTCGTACACGGTCTACGTCAAGGGCAAAGACTCGGCGGGTATCTGGCAGACCGGGCCCACGGCGTCACGCACCTGGACCGTCGATACAACCGCCCGCCGCCTCGTCATCAACGAAGTCCTGGGCCATACCCACGGCAACGACCCCGACATTATCGAACTGTACTACGACGGCCCGGCGCCGTTGAACCTGACTGGCTACAGCCTCACCGACGATCCCGCCAACCCGCGGAAGTTCGTGTTCTCCACCTCCACGGTCCACCCGGTGTCCATGAACCCGGGTGCGTACATGGTCCTCTATGGCGACCTCAACACCCACCTGCCGAACCACGTCGGCTTTGCCCTGACGGCCGAGGGCGAGGGCCTCTATCTCTACGGCAGCGATGGCGACCTTGTGGACTCGGTTGAATTCGGAATGCAGATCAACGAGTTCACTATCGGGCGAACCGGTCGGGATCATATCTGGCGGCTATGCATGCCAACCCTTGGCGGCGCGAATATCCGCGCCGCCCTGGGCGACTGCCGCCTACTGCGGATCAACGAGTGGCTTGCCGACGCCCGCCGACTCTTCGCGGAGGACTTCGTCGAGCTGCACAATCCGACGCCGTGGCCGGTCAGTCTGGGCGGCCTATATCTGACCGACCACATCGCCCGCCCCACCAGACATCGAATCACGGACCTCAGTTTCATTGCGCCCAATGGCTATGCCGTCTTCATTGCCGACGGCAGCAACCGGCCCGGCTCGCTCAACTTCCAGCTCGACCCGTACGGCGAGATACTGACGCTGCTCGATTCCGAACAGAACGAGATTGACAAGGTCATCTTCAAGCCGCAGACGACCGATGTGTCGCAGGGCCGCGCGCCCGATGGCGCCGATACATTTGCTTACTTCGGCCTGCCCACCCCGGGTGTCGCCAACCCCGCCACGACCACGGAGGATGTGATGCTGGTTCCCGAGGATGCCGACAAGCGGGTCCACGTGCCGACGGCCAATATCGGAACCACGTGGCGCAGCGACGCGCTGTTCGATGATTCCGGCTGGCTGGCCTGTTCCGGCTCGCCGGGCGGGGTGGGCTATGAACGCTCCACCGGCTACCAGTCCTACATCACTTGCGACGTCTCGGCGATGTACGGGGCCATGGAGTCGTGCTATATCCGTATCCCGTTCAGCGTGCCCGGCGATCCCGCGGCCGTCCCGCGGCTGACCCTGCGGATGCGCTATGACGACGGCTTCGTCGCCTGGATCAACGGCAACCGGGTCGCCAGTCGCAACTTCGCGGCCGCGACCATTGCATGGAATGACGACGCCGATGCCGGCCACAGCGACTCGGCCGCGGTAGTTTTTGAGGATATCGACATATCGGCCTACATCCCCTTGCTCCACTCCGGCGGCAACCTCCTGGCCATACAGGGTCTCAACGATGGCGCAACCAGCAGCGACTTCCTGATCTCCTGTGAACTCGTCGCCCAGATAACGACCTCCCAGGACGGCATGATAGGCCGGGCCTTGGCCCTGATTGACGGCCTGCGCGTGACGGAACTGATGTATCATGCCCCGGGCGGCAGTCAGTACGATTACGTCGAATTACAGAACATTGGCGCCGAGCCTCTCAACCTGGCCGGGGTCCGGTTCCTGGAGGGAGTTGTATTCGAGTTCCCGGCCGTCACTTTGGAACCCGGCGAGTACATCCTGGCCGCGGCCGACCCTTCGGCGTTTACCTCTCACTATGGCCCCGTGGACCACCTGGTGGGTCCCTACACAGGCAACTTGAGCAATGGGGGTGAGGACATTGTTCTGGCCTTGCCCTGGCCGCTGGATGCCGCCATTCTGCGTTTTGCCTATTCCGATACGTGGTATCCCACCACCGATGGCGGCGGCCAGTCGCTGGGCATTGTAGAGCCACAGGCCGATCCCCTGATGTGGAATGATCCCGCGAACTGGCAACCTCAGAGTCCCGATCCCGGAGGACCTTGAGCGTTTTCTACCGACAGCCCCTTGGTTTTTTCCCAAGGACGATACCTTAAGTCAACTGGGGGGCTGTCTGTCACTTCCAGATCGTCACATGACGCAACCAACACCGTCTGCGAGAGGCCTGTTTCAGCCCTGAAAACCGCGTTGGAGCGCTTCCCGGCCTCTCTTGGCATGGATCATGAACACCGCCGCCTGGGCACAACACAACGTCCACAGCCAGCCCCGCCGGCGATTGCCTCGCCGCCAGCCGGTTTCGTCCGCATGAGCGACCGGCTGGGCCTGCACGAAGGCGGCTGTTTCCCTATAGGGTTGTTCCAGGGTCTCGGCCAGTTGCGCCTCGCAATGGCTGAGGCCCCCAAGGCTCATCGGCACCGAGAAGACCTCGTTCATCACGGCCAGGGCCTTGCGTTTGCTGGTGTTGAGCATTCCCGTCAGAATCCCCACCAACGCCAGGACACCGGGGCCGAAGTGTTGGCGTTTCACGGCATCCGGCAAGGCCTGATGGATAAGCAATCCGCAGTCCTTGCAGCGATAGTAGGGTTGGACATACTCGGTCACGTCCGGCTGGATCGGCGGGATATCGACCTTCTGGTGACGCAGCGGCGGCTCGTCCGTTTCTTCGAGGTGTGTGCCGCCGCATGGACAGATCTCGGGCTTCACGACGATCCGCTTCTTGACCCGTTCCTGCGGCAACAACTCCCGCAAATGAGGACTATGGCCTTTGCGGGCGCCACGTTTTCGGCGGCGGCGTTTCGGCGGCGCCGCGGGCACACCGGGCATATCCGAGGAGGGGGGCTTCGAGGAATTGCGCGAATTCATCCCCAAACGCCGCTCCAACTCTGCCACATGCCGCTCCAAGCACGCCCAATGTCCCTCAAGCTCCGCGATCCGCTTCTTCAACCGCGTGTTCTCGTCTTCCAGTTGCTTAATACAGGCGTCCTTGTCCATGACCACATTATCAAACAAACATGTGCTTTTGCTTCAAACTTCCCAGACTGAGTGAACGCTTACGGTGCATGTTGTTTTTGGCAGGACTGGTCTGCCTGCCGGACAGACACGCAATTGGGCAGGATCCTTCTCCGGGTGCTTCGGACCGGTCTGACGAACACGAAGCGGATTGAGGGCGGCCCCGTACGCCACCGTAACCGACAATACAGGCACTCGTATTGTGGTTGCACCGGTTCCCCATGGCGTTATCATGGCGCCTCGGTCATGGTATAAACGGAACCTGCGGTATGTGCTTGATCGGCAAGGCCATAGATCGCGTTCGACCCGTATTTAGGAGTACCACTATGAGGAGATGGCGTTCCGGCTCCAGGCGGCCATGGGTGTGGCTCATGACAATCCTATCTTGCCTGTATCTGGGAACGGGTACGAAGGCCCTGTTCGGTAAGGACACCACAGAGGACCCCCCAAAAGGACAACAGACGACGGTTGCAGCGTCCGCCGAGCAGGCTCCCCCTCGAGAGGCTCAGGACACGCATGCCCGTCCCAAAGCCGGCAAATACGTGAAGATCGCCACCATCGGACCTCGGCCGCTGTCGGTCCAGGCCGACCGCGATCCCCAGGCGGTGGTGGCGGCGATGATCGCCCACTGGCGCGGCCGATTCGCCCAAGTCCTGCCGGACAAGCCCGACCTGATTGTCGTTCCCGAGGCCTGTGACAGGCCCTCCGGGTTCTCTGGTGACAAGTGCCTGGAATACTATCGGGCGCGGAAGGACCAGGTGCAGCAGTTCTTCGCGCAGACCGCGCGTGAGAACCACTGCTATATCGTGTATTCGGCCGCACGGCAGATGGACGACGGCACGTGGCGCAATTCGAGCGTGCTGATCGACCGCGCCGGCGAGGTCGTCGGCATCTACAACAAGAACCACGTCGTTATCGAGGAAACGACCGGGTCGGGCATCCTCTGCGGGCGGGACGCGCCCGTCTTCGACTGTGACTTCGGACGGGTGGCCTTTGCGATATGTTTCGATCTGAATTTTGATGAACTGCGCCTGAAGTACAAGCAGGCCAAACCGGATCTGATCCTATTCTCATCGATGTATCACGGAGGCCTGATGCAGGCGTACTGGGCTTATTCCTGTCGATGCCACTTTGTCGGCGCGGTGGCGGGCCTGCCCTGCGAGATCCGCACGCCCCTGGGCGACGTGGTCGCATCCAACACGAATTACTTCGATTATGCCGTCGCCACCGTTAATCTGGATTGCCGCCTGGTCCATCTGGACTACAACTGGGAACGCCTGCGGGCCCTCAAGGCCAAGTACGGGCCGAACGTCCAGATCACCGACCCCGGCTACCTCGGCTGCGTGTTGGTTGCCAGCGAGCATGAGACCGTCCCCGTGGAGGCGATGGTCCGGGAGTTCAACATTGAGTTGCTGGATGATTACATGGCCCGGGCGCTCGCGCATCGCCATGCGCCCGGGAATATGGAGTAAGGAGTGCGACATAGCATCCCGCGCGTCGGCGCGGCGCTTCTATTATGTACGGCCGGCGTCGATCTTTCGTCGGATCGTCCCATTCGCCGAAACGGTCCTCCGGCCCGAACGAACGGAATGATTGGGTTTGCAGGCCCCGTGCGGAGCGGTTATACTGCGGGCATGTGTGGTGGCTGTGCCTCGCAGACGGTTTTTCATCAGGAGGTCAAGTATGAATACGAAACGAGTTGATCCGGGCCGGCGACATTTTCTCAAGACGGCGATGCAAGCGGGGGCCTGTCTGGCGGTTCCATACGTCATCCCGGCGTCGGCGTTGGGCGCCAATGGCGGTGTGCCCCCCAGTGAGCGGATTGGCCTGGGCGCCATCGGGATCGGCAATCGCGGCCGCTACGTGCTGGGCTGTTTCCTGCGGGAACATGACCTGCGCTGCATAGCCGTGTGCGACGTGCGCGGCGACAACCGCCGGCGCGCCAAGGACCAGGTCGATACGATCAACGGCGACAAGGACTGTGCGATGTACATCGACATGCAGGAGTTGCTCGCTCGCGACGACATCGACGCCGTATTGATCGCCACCGGCCCGAACTGGCATGCGACGGCCTCGGTCATGGCGGCCAGGGCCGGCAAGGATGTCTACTGCGAGAAACCCTGCACGAAGAACATTGCCCAGAGTCTTGCCCTGGCCGAGGTCTTTCGTCGGACGGGCCGCGTCTTCCAGGCCGGCACGCAGCGCCGCAGCCTGCCCAATTTCGCCTATGCCGTCGAATTGGCCCAGACCGGCAAGCTCGGGCCGCTCAAGACGCTCCATGCGCACCCCGGCGGACTGGGAACGGATATGAGCGGCTGGTTGCCCGCCGAGCCCGCACCGCCCCAAGAACAGGTGGATTGGGACATGTACCTGGGACCGGCCGCCTGGCGACCCTACACCAGCAAGCTCATGAACGCCTTTCACTTCGAGAAGGGCGGCGGCATGGTGGGAGGCGGGTGCCTCGAATGGGGGTCCCACTGCGTGGACCTGTGCCAATGGGCCAACCAGGCCGACGACACCGCCCCGGTGGAGTACGAACCTGTCAACGGCCAGTTGCACGCCCGTTACGCCAATGGCGTCAAGCTCGTGATGCGCAACGACGGCTGGCTGCCGCTGGGCTCCTGTCCGGTGCGTTTTGAAGGCGAAACCGGCTGGGTGGAGACCGGCGACGATGCGGAGTTCGCGGCCAGTTCCGAGTCGCTGTTGCTTCGCCGCGGAACCAAGATTCCGGGGTATCCGGCCGATTTCCACGTGCGCAACTTCCTCGATTGCATAAAGACCCGGGCTCTGACCCGTGCCAACGCCGACGCCGCGTGCTGGGCGCACGTCGCCTGCCACGCCGCCAACGTCGCCCTGTTCCTCAATCGCAAGGTCCGCTATGACCCGGCCAGGCATGAGTTCGTCGGCGACGAGCAGGCCAACCGGTTGCGTGGCGAGGCCTTGCGGGAACCCTGGCGAATCTAGCGCCTGCCTTATTGAAAGCGACCCCTGTACTGTGAGGGTAATCATGACAACGAAGAAACGATATTGCTCCTGGTGTCTTGTTCTCACCATGGCCGCGGCGTCGGTTGCGGCGGTTGCTCAGGACCTGCCGGCCGCGGACGCCAAAGAACGTGAGTTGATGGCGGTTTTGCAGTCCGATGCGCCGAAGGGCGAGAAGGCGATTACCTGCAAGCGTCTAGCGGTCTATGGCAGCGAACGGTGCGTTGCCGTCGTGGCGCCGTTGCTGGCGGACGAGGAGTTGGCGTCCTGGGCGCGGATCGCGCTGGAAGCCATTCCCGGCGCGGCCGCCGATGCCGCCCTGCGCGATGCGGCGGACAAATTGCAGGGCAGGCTGCTGGTGGGGGTCATCAACTCCATCGCGGTGCGGCGCGACCGGCAGGCCGTCGATGTCCTTGTCCGTAAACTCAACGATACGGACAGCTCGGTGGCGTCGTCGGCGGCCGTGGCGCTGGGGCAGGTCGGCGGGCAGCCGTCGGCAAAGGCCCTGACGCCATCCCTGGCCACCGCGCCGGCCGGGGTGCGTTCGGCGGTTGCCGAAGGCTGTATCCTGTGTGCGGAACGATTCCTTGCACAGGGCGAAACGGCCGACGCCGTCGCGCTGTATGACGCCGTCCGCCGGGCGGACGTGCCGAACCAGCGGCGTCTGGAGGCCGTTCGCGGCGCGATTCTGGCCCGTGGGTCGGCGGGATTGCCCCTGCTGGTCGAACAGTTGCGATCGGAGGATGAGGAACACCTCGGCATTGGACTTCGCACGGCCCGCGAGCTTCCCGGCCTCGACGTAACGAAGGCCCTGGCCGCCGAGCTGGCGGGACTCCGTTCGAACCGGCAGCCGCTGTTGCTGTTGGCCCTGGCCGACCGGGATGATTCCGCCGTCCTGCCGGTGGTCCTCAAGGCCGCTCGGGAAGGCCGCAAGGACCTGCGCATCACCGCCATCAACATTCTGCCGCATCTGGGCGATATCTCATGCGTGCCCGTCCTGCTGGAGGCCGCCACCGAGGATGATGCCCAGATCGAACAAGCGGCGACCGAGACACTGGTGCGGTTGGCCGGCAAGGACGTTGACGCCGACCTGGCCGGCCGCCTGTCGCCGTCGCGGGGCAAGCTGCGGCGGGTTCTCATCGACTTGGCCGGCCAGAGGCAGATCAGCCAGGCCCTGCCCGAGGTCGCATCGAGCCTCAACGATGCGGATGCCGGGATTCGCGGCTCAGCCGTCAAGACCGTCGCCATTATCGGCGGCCATGAGCAGGCGCCTGATCTGGTCAAGCTGCTCCTTGCGACCCGCATCGCCTCCGAACGGACGGAGATCGGCAAGACCCTGTTGACGATCTGCGGCGTCCACGGCTCGGCGTGCCTGCCGCACGTGCGGCCGCTGATACAGGGGCGCGACCCTGAGCTGCACATACTGGGATTGCGTGCCCTGGCGGTGATTGGCGGTTCCGAGGCGCTGACGGCCGTCAAGTCCGCCATGGAAAGCGCTGCGCCCGCCGTCCAGGACGAAGCGGTTCGCATCCTGTCGGGCTGGCCCAACAAGTGGCCCAACGACAGCGAGGCAGGCAAGGCCCTGCTGGCCCTGGCCGTCTCGGCCGAGAACATGCCCCAGCATGTGCTGGGCCTGCGCGGCTATTTGCAGTACATCCGCGGCAATAAGCAGCTCAGCAACGACGAGAAGGCCGCCGAGGTCAAGGACCTGTTGACCCATATCAAGCGGCTGGAAGAGAAGCGGCAGGTGATTGCCGTTCTGGGAGAAACGCCCAGCGTCTTGGCGTTCGATCTGTTGACGACGCTGGCGGAGGACTCGGCGCTGGTCGAGGAGGCCTATTCGGCCATCGTTCAGATTGCCGCCCAGGACATTCAGGGGCTCTCAAAGGAGCAAAGACGCCAAGCCCTGCAAACCGTGGTCGATAAGTCCGGCAACGACGGCACCAAACAAAGGGCCCGAAAGGCCCTGGCCGGGATTCCGTAGACAGGCCGAGCCCATCCAATGCGGCGCGGATGCCATCCGCGTCACCGGAGAAACCAGTTGCGGACTTTGATAAGCAGCAGTGCCTCGTTGCTCATGGCGGCTCTCTCGGCAAGGATGTCCCTGGCCACAGCGGGCATGTCCGTGATGATGTTGTCCACCCCCAGATCAATAAACTGGGTCATCTGCCGGGGTCTGTTCACGGTCCAAACGTGGACCTCTTTGCCCGCGATACGAGCGGCATCGATCAGTCCGGGTGTCGCTTGGCGGGATGATATGCTCAGGAAGTCAACGGCCAGCGTCGTCACATCGCCGATGGACTGTGATATGATGAAACCGATTGGAATGTCCGGATCCAGTTCTGAGACATGCTCCAGCACCCGGATGCTTGCTGAACTGATGATGCACTCCCGCGGGTCGCCGTGTTCGTGCAAGGTCTGGACGACTCGCTCAGCCAGCCTCCGGGGGTTTGCATCCGCTTTTAGTTCAATATTGACTCTGATCTTGCCCTTGCAGAAGGCCAGGACATCGGACAACAAGGGGATACGTTCATCCTGGAACCGCGGCGCGAACCAGCTCCCGACATCCAGGCCCTTGATCTGTTCATAGGTGAGGTCTGAA